>JAZSKF010000113.1:0-2318 GCA_045534715.1 Clostridia bacterium
AACCCTATTATATAGTTATACCTTCTTTAATAATATCTTAAAACGCCTGAATTTTTCAATGTTTTTTTTCACAAAATTACTGCTCTTTTTTCGTGCAGTTTGCACATATTTATTCAAGGGTCTCAGCATCCTTTTTATTAGCCTCAGCGGCAGATTAAAAAATCTTACAATTTGCATTAAAATTTCCGCTATAAAGCGGAAGAGTGCGGACAGTGTTTTTATAACCACTATTCTTATTGTTACAAGGTATAAAAGCCCTCCCATCAACGCCCCCAGAAAAACATACCATCTGAGCTGTGCTCCGTCAATGGTATATATCACCGTAAAAAAAGCGGAAATGCTGACAATCCAGATGCAAATATCAAGGAAGAACATTTCCGCTTTCTTAAACTTAAGCACTTTTGCAAGAGTACTTAAAAAATCATAAATTATTCCCGACAGGGCCCCTGTTATAACACACGCCAAAAACACCATCGTCTGCTGGTTAACATCTGCGGGCATCCCTTTATTCGCCCCCTAAAAATCTTGATAAACCCTTCTTTTTCTTCTTTCCGCCGTTTTCGTCCGGATAAACAACGCTGTCAAACTCGCCTTCCAATACTATTTCTCCCGACTCAAGACTGAGTTTGTTCATGTGTATGTCGCTCCCTTTCACATCAATCAGTCCCAGGTTAGTATAAATAACGGCAGAGCTTTCATCAAAACTGTCAATATCTAAAACTCCCGACACCGAAAGTTTTTTTCTTCCCTCAAGTATAACATTTTGTGCAGCCGACTGCAGATTTTGTTTTTCCACTTTTTTCACCTCGGTATAATTTATATTCCTGCACACATAAATTTATTCTTGTCTTTACTTTCCTTGTATGGTATAATAAATTGAGTTATCAAACGAGGTGATTGTCATAACAGAGCAGATAGAAAACCGGCTTTTTTCCATGAGTGAAAAGGAGTATGGAGATTTCAGTGCAAAGCTTATGCCCACCATGAGCAGAGACCGCGTTATAGGAGTCCGGGTTCCTTTAATCAGAAAGCTTGCGAAAAATCTTGAAAATTATGAAGAGTTTTTAAATACTCTTCCTCATAAATATTTTGAAGAAAACAATCTCCATGCCTTTCTTATAGAAAAAGAACAGGATTTTGACAGTCTTATCATAAAACTTAACAAGTTTTTACCTTATGTAGACAACTGGGCAACCTGCGACTCTATGAAGCCCAAAGTTATAAAAAAGCATCCTGAAAAGCTCTTGGAGCATATAAAAATATGGATTAAATCGAAACATGTTTATACTGTGCGCTATGGTATAAACCTTTTGATGAGCTTTTTTCTTGACGACCGTTTTGAGCCCGGCTATCTCCGGCTTGTTGCAGAGATTAAATCAGACGAGTATTATATCAATATGATGAGAGCCTGGTTTTTTGCCACCGCTCTTGCAAAACAATATGAACAAGCTTTACCTTATATAGAAAACAAGGTGCTTGATGTGTGGACACACAACAAAACTTTACAAAAAGCAATCGAAAGCTTGAGGATTACAACAGAGCAGAAAGATTATTTAAAAACACTCAGACGAAAACCTTAAACTTAGGTCGCGGAGGTAATATTTATGGAATTTCAGTTGGAAGGAAGAAATGCCGTTAAAGAGGCAATTCGCAAAGGACGGGCAATTGACCGGATTTATGTTTTAGACGAGGGGGACCGTCGTCTTTCCGATATAGTTGGTCTGGCATACAAAAACAAACTTGTTGTTATAAAATGCAACAGAAAAAAACTTGATACAATGTCCAAGACCGACAATCACCAGGGCGTTATTGCCTTGTGTGCTGCTACAGATTATGTTTCTGTTGAAGATATCTTGAAAGAGGCAGAAGATAATAACGAGCCTCCTTTTATAGTGATTGCCGACGGCATAACCGACCCTCACAATCTGGGTGCACTTATAAGAACTGCCTGTGCCGCGGGTGTGCACGGCGTTATCATTCCAAAACGAAGAAGCGTGGGTGTGAACGAAACTGTTGAAAAGGTTGCTTCGGGCGCCGTGGAAAACATTATGATTGCAAAGGTTTCAAATCTCACCGATACAATAAAGCTGCTCAAATCAAAAGGCGTGTGGGTTGCCGGAACGGACGTTTCGGGTAAGAAGACCATTTATCAGCAGGACCTCACCGGTTCAATAGCAATTATTGTGGGCAGCGAAGGCGAAGGCATGACCAATCTTGTTAAAGAAAACTGCGATTTTCTTGTTACCATACCCATGTCGGGAAAAATTCAGTCTCTGAATGCTTCGGTTGCAGCAGGTGTTGTACTTTATGAAGTTGTG
>JAZSKF010000236.1:0-1616 GCA_045534715.1 Clostridia bacterium
TCCCCCGCATTGAGCCACCTTCCATAACAAGTCCTGTTTTCATAATTTACCTCTAATGTGATTCTATTGAGCAGTCTCCCTCAAACAAGGAAACTACTTTTTGCTCGTTTAAATTTTGCGGAATATCAACCGTCATAATAAAAATAAGATATTTTTCTCTTTCACACTTTTGAAGCGACAAGTCATACAATATAATCTTGTTTTCCTTTAAGGTTGCCATTATTTTTTCCTGCATATTTTCGTCATATTCAGTTTTCAGAGTAATCTCCTTAGTGTGATGGGATGTTGACCAGAAAGGTTTTCTGAAAAAAATCTGGGCAAGCAAAATTATAAATGTAGCGGCAACACCTTCAATATACATACCGGCACCTATTGCCATACCTATCCCCGATGTAGCCCAAATTCCTGCAGCTGTGGTGAGCCCTGAAATTGAGCGTCCATGAACAAAAATAGTTCCAGCACCTAAAAAGCCTATTCCGGTAACTATCTGTGCTGCTATTCTTGTTGGGTCGCCCACCATGTCCATGCTAGCAGCCGCATATTTTGAAATTATCATTATAAGAGCAGATGAAGCCGCAACAATAAAATGTGTCCTTATACCTGCTTCTTTGGCACGATTTTTTCTTTCAAAACCAATGAGAAATCCGCAAATCCCCGCAATCACAATTCTTATTACATAATGTAAATGCACCGACATAATATTCTCCTTACATTTTTACATATTTTTTTTGCTCATTTTTTCACGAATCTGTAAAAGAGCTTTTTTTTCAATTCTTGAAACATAAGACCTTGAAATACCAAAAATTTCCGCTATTTCGTTTTGTGTTTTGACCGGTTTGTTTAACAGCCCATATCTCATAGCTATTATTTCTGCCTCTCTTGGCGAAAGAACTTCTTTTATGGTCTTATACATCTCTGCAGTCTGCATTTTCAGTGAAATTTTTTCTTCTACCTGTTCTCCGCCATCCTCTAAAACATCAATCAGCGTTATTTCATTTCCGTCACTGTCCATACCGATTTTATCGTTTATGGAAACCTCGTTTTGAAGCTTCTTTGCATTTCTGAGACTCATCAGAATTTCATTTTCAATGCATTTTGCGGCATAGGTTGCAAGCCTGGCACCTTTGGCAGCCTTAAAGCTTGATACCCCTTTTATAAGCCCTATCGTTCCAATGGAAATGAGGTCATCATTGTCCTGCCCCGCTAATGAATATTTTTTAACAACATGGGCGACCAACCTTAAATTTCTTTCCACAAGTATGTTTCTTGCTTCAATGCTCCCATCATACATCTCTTTAAGATATCTTTCTTCTTCCTCTTTTGAAAGGGGTTTCGGAAAATTCCCGGGACTTCCTATATACCCTATCAAAAACCAGACATTAACAGCTGCTATTGCCGCAAGTGACAATATAATCTCCAGCATCAAAAAACCTCCTGTGGTTTAATACTTTCTACATTATATTGTCTTTTTTTCTGTTAAATTACAAAAACCGTCAACCGACGGCTTTGTTTTAGAGTAAATCTTTGTTATATTCTGCTCTTTCTCCGCCGACGAACTTTGGTCTTGTTCTTGCGCAGATAATATTTGCCTCTCCTATTTTATTAACCGACAGTCT
>JAZSKF010000101.1:0-2412 GCA_045534715.1 Clostridia bacterium
GGCTGGTGTGTTGCACCGTCTTCGCCAACAGAGATGCCGCCATGAGTTGCACCTATTTTAACGTTGAGGTTAGGAAGTCGGAGGCCAAGCGGTCTTAGGAAGACAACTGGGGCTATCAACTCCTTGGCTCACAGAACGACATGGCTACGATCCGACTTGGCTGGTGTGTTGCACCGTCTTCGCCAACAGAGATGCCGGCATGAGTTGCACCTATTTTAACGTTGAGGTTAGGATAGCAAACCGCATTTCTGATCTGTTCAAAAGCACGGCCGGCAGCAAACATTGCAAAAGAACTTGCAAAAACTGTTTTGCCGCAAGTAGCAAGACCAGCTGCTGTAGAAATCATATTAGCTTCCGCGATACCGCAGTTGATAAAACGGTCGGGGAATTCTTTTTTGAAAGTGTCAGTTTTTGTTGATTTGGAAAGGTCAGCATCCATTACAACAATGTCATATTTGTCGCCGAATTTTGCGAGAGCCATACCATAGGCTTCTCTTGTAGCAATTTTTTTAACGTCAGCCATTATATAGCACCTCCCAATTTAACAATAGCGTCATTAAGCTCGTTTATTGCCTGTTCATACTGTTCGTCGCTCGGAGCATTTCCATGCCAGCCGGCATTGTTTTCCATAAAGGAAACGCCTTTACCTTTTGTTGAGAGACAAATAACGGCAGTTGGTTTTTCTTTAACCTGTTTTGCAGCTTCGATTGCATTATCGATAGCTTCAACATCATGAGCGTCAACAGTGATAACATTCCAGCCGAAAGCTTCAAATTTCTTGTCAACGGGAGTAGGATTCATAACTTTTCTGATGTCGCCGTCAATCTGGAGATAGTTGAGGTCAACAAAAATTGTTATGTTGTCAAGTTTATAGTGAGGAGCAAACATAGCTGCTTCCCAAACCTGGCCCTCTTCGAGTTCGCCGTCGCCGAGAACTGCATATACTCTGTAATCTTTGTTGTCAAGTTTTGCTGCAAGAGCCATACCGTTGGCAGCACATACGCCCTGGCCGAGAGAACCTGTTGACATATCAACGCCGGGAACACCTTTCATATCAGGATGACCCTGGAGATAGCTGTCAGCCTGTCTGAAAGTTTTAAGGTCTTCCACAGGGAAGAAACCGCGTTCAGCCAGTGTACCGTAAAGAGCCGGCGAACAGTGCCCTTTTGACATAACAAAACGGTCTCTGTCGGGATTTTTAGGATTTTTGGGGTCGATATTATTCATTTGTTTAAAATAAAGTACCGACATAATTTCTGCTATTGAAAGTGATCCGCCGGGATGACCGGAAGATGCGCTGTGTACTGCTGTAAGAGCATTTTTTCTAATCTTATACGCAGTAATTTCCAGCTTGTTTTTTAAACTGCTGTCCATGAAAAAGATACCCCTTTCAAAAATATAATACATATATTTTACCATATTAAAACCTTTTTTGCAATAGGTAACAAGCTTATTTCGGAAATTTTTTTAAGAAATTGCATATAATAACATATAATTTGAAGAAAGGGATTTAAAAATGGAAGAAAATAAAAAAGAAGAAAAATATGACTATATTTACAGCGAGTATCTGGAAATAGAAAGCGAAGATTTAGACGATTTAATTTTTTTGTTTTTTGAAGAAAAAAAGCATTCTGAAAAATAATTAAAAAAAAGCTTGATTTTTAAAATAAAGTGTGATAGAATATACAAGTTGAAAAATACACACATCTCTTATTTGTCAAAAGTTGCCCTTTTGCTACTACGGGGTCTTTGGCAGAGATGACAGAGATGGAGGAAATTAAACGGAGGTGTTTTAAATGGTAGCAGTATCAATGAAACAGCTGCTTGAAGCAGGTGTACATTTCGGACATCAGACAAGAAGATGGAACCCGAAAATGAAAGAGTATATTTTTACGGAAAGAAACGGAATCTATATTATAGATTTGCAGAAAACCGTAAAAAAAGTGGAAGAAGCTTATAACTTCATCCGCGAAGTTTCTGAAGCAGGCAAAGATGTTCTGTTTGTAGGAACTAAAAAACAGGCTCAGGATGCTATCCGCGAGGAAGCTGAAAGAGTTGGCATGTACTACGTTAACAACCGTTGGCTTGGTGGTATGCTCACAAACTTCAAAACTATCAAGAAAAGAATTGAAAGACTTGAGCAGCTTCACAAAATGGAAGAAGACGGTACTTTTGATTTGCTTCCCAAAAAAGAAGTAATTAAACTCAAAGGTGAAATTGAAAAACTTGAAAAATTCATGGGCGGTATCAAAAACATGAAAGGCGTTCCCGGCGCTATGTTTGTTGTTGACCCCAGAAAAGAAAGAATTGCAATCGCTGAAGCTAAAAGACTTAACATCCCTGTAGTTGCAATTGTTGACACAAACTGTGACCCTGATGAAGTTGACTATGTAATCCCCGGTAACGATGAAA
>JAZSKF010000204.1:0-7126 GCA_045534715.1 Clostridia bacterium
TATAATGTCCGACATTCCGGAACACCGCTATTTGAACGGAAAATATGAATTTGGTATTATCCTTGAGGAAAACACTCCAAAATGCTTTGCCGCTGCGGTTTTGAAATTTTATAATGACAAAGAATTTTATGAAAAGTGCAAAGAAAAAGCGCTTAAAATGTCTATGGAATTAAACTGGGAAAGTGAATTCGGGAAACTGATAGAAGCGGAAAAACTTTTAAGTAATAGAACTTAATTATAAAACAACTGTCTAGGGATTGGGACTTGTTGTTCATTCTTTGCTGATTCATGAAAGGACGGGAAATCATGTTCTTTAAATTTTATAAAATAATATTCATGGGAGAACTGATAAACATCATAAAAGGCAGAGAGAGGCAATGCGATTTGACGATCCCCCGCCAGATTGCCAAAGAGGAAAAAAAGTCTGTTTTGGGTATGTGGCTTAAGATGATGTTTAGCTTGTTGGTTACAGGCTGCACTTTTAAGGAATATTATAATTTGAATTTTGTTAAACGGACTCTTAGCAACCAGAAAACATTTATTACAACCGGTTCAAACTTAAACGCCTATAGTAAGCTAAATAACAGCTCTCTTTATCATATATACAAAAATAAAGATGAGTTTAATGAAATATATTCAGCATTTATTGCACGTAATTGGATTAAATTATCTAAGGACAGAGAAGGGATTTATTCGTTTTTTAAGCGATATGATGATATAATTATAAAACCCAAAGATGGAGACAGCGGAAAAGGAATAAAAATTGTGCACAATTGCAGTAATTTGACCCAATCTGAAATTGACAGGCTGATTGATGGATATAAAACCGGTATTGCAGAGGAGGTTCTCCGTAATCATCCTAAAATCAATGAACTAAATGCATCATCGCTAAATACGATGAGGATTATTACTGTTAGAAATGACGAAAAAATGGATATTTTATTTGCCGGCATCAGGTTTGGTGCGAAGGGTAGCGAAATTGACAACATCAGTACAGGAGGGCGTATTGCGCCGATTGACATTATTAGCGGAAAAATTTGCGGTAATTCTCATACCAAGAAAACAGTAACTACAGACAAGGAAGATAACGACAACTACATTGGGTTTCAGATTCCTATGTGGGACGAGCTCAATGAGTATCTGTATAAACTTACAACTGTAGTGCCAAAAATGAGGTATATGGCATGGGACATTGCTATTACAGAGCATGGTTTTGCTGTGATAGAAGGAAACCATAGTAGCGGGAATACTGTAATACAGGCACACCTTGGAGAAACAGACAAGGGATTAAGAGTAAAATTAGACGATTTAATAGCAAAAATAAAGAAGTAAACTACAGTAATACGTTGATAGAAGGAAGAAAGCAGATAAATGAATAGTAATAGCAGAACAAAGAATACAATTCTAAATGTGCTTGGTGGAATCGCAGTAAAAACCTCAGGGTTTTTCACAACATTTATTACAAGAACGGTCTTTCTGTATATTCTTGGAATAGAATATGCAGGTGTTTCCAGTGTTTTTACAAACGTGTTAACCGTACTGTCGTTTGCAGAACTTGGTATTGGAACAGCAATAACGTATGCATTGTATAAACCTATTGCTGAGAATGATAACAGGCAAATCAGCAAACTTATGAATGCTTATAAAAAAATATATTCAACCATTGCGGCTGTAATTTTTCTATTAGGTATGTGTTTGCTGCCGTTTTTGGAGTACTTAATAAAAGATGCGCCAAGCATAAAAGAAAATTTGCGACTCATATATTTGTTTTATCTTGCAAATACATCTGTTTCCTATTTGTTGATATACAAATCCACCTTTCTTATTGCAGTGCAAAAGGACCATTTGGTCTCCAAATACAGAGTTATTGTATCAATAGTTAAGATGATTGTTGAATGCATAGCATTACTTGTTTTCAAAAATTTTATTGTTTACCTCGCATGCTCTATTGTATTTAGCTTTACTCAGAATCTAATGGTTGCCAAAGTGGCGGAGCGTGAGTATCCAATACTAAAAGAGAAAAGTAAAGAAAAACTGGAAGAGACCGAAAAGAAGACACTTTTTAAAGATACTAAGGCACTTGCCATGTATAAAGTGTCGGGGACTGTTTTAAATGGAACAGATAGCATCTTGATTTCTTCACTGTTCGGGACAAGCAGTGCAGGTGTGCTTGGTAACTATAACCTGATAACAACACAAATATATTCGTTTGTTTTGACCCTTTTTTCTGCCACATCTGCAAGCGTCGGAAATCTTGCCGCTACCTCGGATGAAAAACATCAATATAAGATATTCCGACAGATGTTGTTTATATGTTTCTGGCTTTATTGTTTTTGTGTTACCAGTCTTTGGACATTGTTAAATCCGTTTATGTATATATGGCAAGACGGACGGTATATGTTTAGCGGATATATTGTGGCGTTACTTGTTATTGAGTTTTATATCCGTGGGATGCTTAGCCCTGTGACACAGTTCAGAACATCAAACGGCCTCTTTGTTCAGGGAAAATACAGACCGGTAATTATGGCTATAATAAATATTGTAACATCAATAATATTGGCAAAATGGATTGGAATTGCAGGGATTTTTCTGGGAACAATTATTTCTCGGGCAACAACACAGCTTTGGTATGATCCGTGGCTAATATTTAGGAAAGTATTTCATATAAATGTTTGGGAATATTTTAAGACCTATATTCTATATGGTTCTGTTACTGTCGTGTGCTGCATTTTAACAAGTACATTGTTAAATGTTATATGTCCGCAACAAGGGATTTTCAAACTGTTAGTTGGTGCTGTATTGTGTACCATTATACCCAACATAACAATAATTGGTATATTTCACAAGACTGAATCCTTTACATCGACAGTAAATATATTAAAAGGTATGTTAAAAAATAAATTGTTTTTGAGGAAACGCGCATGAAAATTGGAATATTAACTTTTCATAAAAGTACAAATAATGGTGCGGTGATTCAGGCTTATTCGCTATCGAATAAAATAAAAGATGCTTTTCCCGATTGCGGGGTAGAAATAATTGACTACAGTACCCAGGCTATTTATGACTATTACCACTTTTCTTTTAAAAAAGAGTTAAAAAATCTGTTTAAAGAATTTTCTGTTTTAAATATTAAAAGAATCATACTCAAAGCGTATGAGTACTTGTACTATAAAAGAAAAAGAAACAAGGTTTTTGAAAAATGTCAGAATAAGCTTATGCTTTCAGACTATTCAATTCTCGACAACTCTTTCCATAAATTGTTCAAAATTATAAGTGAGAAGTATGACGTGTTAGTTGTAGGAAGTGACGCGGTCTGGAATTATGTTACACGCGGCTTCCCAAATGCCTATTTTCCTGATGGAACTGTAACCTGTGCAAAAATGAGTTATGCGGCAAGCTGTTATGGTATGGACTTTTTAAAATGCCCCGAACAAAACAGAGTCAAAATGGGCGAGATTTTTTCTGATTTTAAGTTTATCGGCGTGCGGGACGGCGCAACAGAAGAAATGGTGAAATGGAGCGGCTGCCAGCTTTCTCCTGTGCACACATGTGACCCGACAGTATTCCTTGACGTAAACAATTTACCTATTGATGTAGAGGCTCTTAAAAAGAAACTCAAAAAACGGGGATTTGATTTTGAAAAGCCTACAATTGGCGTTATGGGCTCTCCTGAAATGTGCAGGATGATACGGGCTTTGTATGGCAAAGAATATCAGATTGTTGCTCTTTATAACAGGCTGAAAGATGCAGACGTTAATTTATATGATCTAGAACCGTTTGAATGGGCATATATGTTCAGATGTTTTAAGATTACCTTCACAACTTTTTTCCATGGAACGTTGCTTTCCATGAGAAACGGAACACCAGTTATCTGCATTTCACACGGAATGGATTTTGAAAAGGTGCATACACCAAAAACGCTGGATGTTTTACACAGACTGGGTTATAGCGGCTGGTATTTTAAAACCGATTATAAAGGGAAAAACTTTGACATCATCAAACAAAAAGCAGATGAATTGATGGGAAAAGATATGAAAGAAGAAATTCTTGACAGAATGAACAAAGAGGCTGAAAGTTTTAAACCATTCTGTGACAAACTTGAAGAGCTCTTAAGATAAAAATCCGAAAGGAAAGATAGATATGATAAAATCAAAGCTTTTTAAAGGAAAAACACTTATGATTACGGGAGGAACGGGGTCTTTTGGTTCGACAGTGCTCAAACACTTTTTAGATTCCGACCTTGCCGAAATAAGAATTTTCTCGCGCGACGAGAAAAAGCAGGACGATATGCGTCACGAGCTTTTGAGAAAACACCCTGACCTTGCAGAAAAAGTGTCTTTTTATTTAGGCGATGTAAGAAACATAAGGTCTGTGGAGGATGCAGTTTCGGGCGTGGACTATATTTTCCATGCGGCAGCGCTCAAACAAGTACCTTCCTGCGAGTTTTTCCCGATGGAAGCGGTGAGAACAAATGTTGAGGGAACAGACAATGTGCTTCATGCGGCAGTTGCGGCAGGAGTAAAAAAGGTTGTGTGCCTTTCAACAGACAAAGCGGCATATCCCATAAATGCAATGGGAATATCAAAAGCTATGATGGAAAAAGTTGCGGGAGCAAACGCCCGTGTTGCTGCAGGTAAAACAACAATTTGTACCACCAGATACGGAAATGTTATGTGCAGCCGCGGTTCTGTAATTCCGCTGTTTATAGACCAGATAAAAGAGGGTAAACCTATTACAGTTACAAATCCCGATATGACAAGATTTCTTATGAATTTGGACGAAGCGGTTGACCTTGTTATGTTTGCTTTTGAACACGGCGAGCCGGGCGATTTGTTTGTTCAGAAATCGGATGCAAGCACAATAGGCGACCTGGCAAAAGCTGTTCAGCAGTTGTTTGGCGACACAGGCATAAAAACCATTGGTACACGCCACGGTGAAAAACTTTTTGAAACTCTGCTCACAGAAGAGGAAAGTGCCCGCAGCGTTGATATGGGCGATTATTATAAAGTTCAGCCGGACGGCAGAGACTTAAACTATGACAAATTTGTAATCAGCGGTCAATCTGAACCTAAAGCTATGGGCAGCTATACGTCACATAATACAAGACGGCTTAATGTTCAGGAAACGGTGGACAAAATTCTGACAACCGACTATGTTAAAAAAGCTCTTGAAGAGAGGAAATAGAAAATGAAAATTCTTATAACGGGTGCAAAGGGTTTTGTTGGGAAAAATCTTATGACAGCCCTTTTAAACATCAAAGAGGGCAAAGACACATCCTACCAAGTTCCCGACGCCCATTTGCTCCAGATTGTCGGATATGATGTAGATAGCGAAGAAAAAGTGCTTGAAGAAGCCGCAAAAGATGCCGATTTTGTTTTTAATCTTGCGGGGGCAAACCGCCCCGCCGACCCGGCAGATTTTATGAAAGACAACTGCGGATTTGGAGAAAAACTTCTTTCCCTTCTTGAAAAAAACGGCAACAAATGTCCCGTAATGCTTGCAAGCTCTGTTCAGGCATCGCTTGAGGGAAGATATGCGGGCTCTGAATATGGAAAATCAAAACTTGCGGGCGAAGATCTCTTTTTTGACTATGCAAAAAGGACAGGGGCAAAGGTGCTTGTTTACAGGTTTCCAAACCTGTTCGGCAAATGGTGCAGACCAAACTATAACTCTGCTGTTGCAACTTTCTGCAACAATGTTGCAAACGATTTGCCTATTACTGTCAATGACAGAAGCACAGTTCTTGAACTTTTATATATCGATGATCTGATTGATGAAATGGTGGCAGCAATACTGGGAAAAGAACACAAAAGCGAGGACGGGAAATATTGTGTTGTACCGGGAAGTCACAGGGTGTCGCTCGGCACAATTTCCGACCTGCTGGAGCAGTTTGACGGTGCACATAAAGACGGAATTGTGCCTCAAATTCCTCAAAATTCTTTTGAGAAAAAACTATATTCCACTTTCTTGTCCTACCTGCCAAAAGAAAAAATGGCACGTCCGCTGAAAATAAATGCAGATGAACGCGGAAGTTTTACCGAGCTTTTGAAAAGCGAGAATGTGGGTCAGGTTTCGATAAACATAAGCAGGCCCGGGCAGACCAAAGGTGAACACTGGCACCACACCAAATGCGAAATTTTTGTGGTTGTAAGCGGTCACGGTCTGATAAGAGAAAGAAAAATAGGAACAGACGAGATAGTTGAATTTGAAGTTACAGGCGAAAATCCGGTTGCGGTGTATATGCTTCCGGGATATACCCACAACATAATAAATTTGTCTGATACAAAAGATTTGGTAACGGTTATGTGGGCAAATGAACAGTTTGACAGGACAAAACCTGATACATTCAGAGAACTTGTTGACAGGAGAGATGAAGATGGAAACTAAATTGTCGTATGAAGATATAAAATTCCGCGATGATGGGAAACTGAAACTCCTTATTATTGTGGGTACCCGCCCTGAAATAATCAGACTTTCGGCAACCATAACAAAATGCAGAAAATATTTTGACTGCATACTCGCACATACCGGCCAGAATTATGACTATAATTTAAACGGAATATTTTTCAGCGATTTAGAGCTTGCCCCGCCGGATGTGTATATGAATGCTGTTGGAGATGACCTTGGCGCCACAGTGGGCAACATTATCAACTGCTCATACAAACTGATGAGCCAAATAAAACCGGATGCTCTTTTAATTCTTGGGGACACAAACTCCTGTCTTTCAGCAATTGCGGCAAAAAGACTGCATATTCCGATTTTCCACATGGAAGCAGGCAACCGTTGCAAAGACGAGTGTTTACCGGAAGAAACCAACAGAAGAATTGTGGACATTATTTCTGATGTTAACCTTGCTTATTCGGAGCACGCAAGACGTTATCTTGCCGAATGTGGTCTACCGAGAGAAAGAACGTATGTTACCGGTTCACCAATGGCAGAGGTGCTGAGCAAGAATATAGAGAAGATAAAGAAATCGGACATTTTGAAAAAGCTTGGACTTAAAAAGAAAAAATATATTCTTCTGTCGGCTCACAGAGAGGAAAACATTGACACGGACGAAAACTTTTCTTCTCTCTTTTCAGCTATAAATGCGTTGGCACAAAGATAAAGTCGGATCGTAGCCATG
>JAZSKF010000134.1:0-4868 GCA_045534715.1 Clostridia bacterium
GATTTTGGAAGCGATATTAGAAGAAAAAGAAGAGGGTTGCTGTTGCCAGCTTGGGCATGACATATAAGTACTTTTTGTTCTGGCGATAGCTACAAGCATAGATGCTCTTGCAGTCGGCATCACTTTTGCTATTTTAAAGGTTAATATCTTTAAATCTGTCACAATAATAGGGCTTATCACTTTTGTGCTTTCGGCTTTTGGGGTTTTAATCGGAAACAAATTCGGAAGTAAATATAAAAACAAAGCAGAGCTTTTCGGAGGAATAGTTCTGGTGCTTATAGGACTTAAAATTTTGCTTGAACATACAGGAATACTCAGTTTTTAACAAAACTGAGTATTTTTTTTACGGTTTTTTCAAGATTTGACACGCCCTTTTCGTCAACCATAGACCGATTAAAATAACAGAAATGTGACGGTCCTTTTTTTTGGAGCCCGTGTACAAAACAACAAAAAGGTTTTATGTTTTTAAAAAAGCGGGGCATTTCTATCATTGCGACCGGGTCATCGCTTAAAGTGATGTCGACGATGCGACCGCAAAAATCTTTTCCGACAGTGAGCGAGGGAGAGCCGACGCGTATAATTTTTGATATATGTTTAAAGTTCTTAGATTCAAGCATTTCAGCGGTTTTTGTTGCGGCAACACCGCCACCACTGTATCCCACAAAAAAGACGCAGTCCTCTTCACCAAAATCTTCCATAACAGAATCCGCCATTTGCTTAACCGTGTTTCCGCAAATGTTATATGCATTTTTCACCACCTGAACAGTATCTGCGATGGTATCGCCCGATATGCCGTCATCATAAGGATAAATGGTTTTGATGTTGATACGGCATGTGGGGCAGCTTCTTGCAAGCTGAGCCATAATTTCTTTTCCTACATGCTCAAAAGAATTTTTGTTTGTGTTTATCCCTGCAAAAACAACACCATAATAAGAATCGCTCATAGACTGCCTCCAAAGTTTGTTTAGTACAGTCTATGAGCAACACATAAAATATGTTATTTAAAATTTTTTCTTATAAACTTAAAAGTTTCTTTTTCGCCCTTTTCCTTTAACATCACAAGCAAGTCTTCAAGCTGGTCAGACGTTTCCGGATGAATAAACCTTGTGGATTTTCCACGCAAAAAATATTCAAGCGGATGGGAAGGCTTATAATTTTTACCCTGATAGATTTTACTTGCTGCGACTCTGTCGCAAAACATCTCTATCACAAATTTTGTCGGCATTTTCACCGGCGCAACCTGGCGGGTTTCGGGGTTATAATCGGTCCAATACTCAAAATGATGACGGTTTCTTCCTTTGTGGTGAAGCCAGGCTTTTGAATAACCGAATTGTTTTCTTTCGGCTTCGTTAGGACTGCGGGTGCCGTCAGTATAAAATTTTGCA
The DNA here is from genome assembly GCA_045534715.1 of Clostridia bacterium. Lineage (GTDB taxonomy): Bacteria > Bacillota > Clostridia > RUG12999 > RUG12999 > RGIG7450. Next base: position 1,386 of record JAZSKF010000134.1, read on the forward strand.
ACCGTGAAAAATTCCACCGGATTATATTTTGACAAATCGTGCAGAAGTCCTCGCAAAGGTATTCCTGCTTTCATACAATGCAACACAACTTTGTGCCTGTGTCGGGTTATTGTCCGAAAGTGTCCAAGCCATTTTTTTATCAAGATTATCACGTCCAAAAATTATTATCATATTTATTATAGCATATTCCCAGGAAAAAACAAGAGTGACAGAAAATAATATTATGCCATTGATATTTGCATTTGTATATGATATACTGTAAAAGGATAAATCTGGTTGATACAACTATTATTTGCGCAAGGGATGACAGTATGAAAACCGTTTTTATTATAAATCCCTGTGCCGGACAGGGTGACAGTCTGCAGTTGCTGATTGACAAGATAGAAAATTTGTCCGGATTTGATACAGAAATATACATAACCACATCAGCAGGAGATGCAACAAGATATGTCAGACAGTTTTGCGAGACGGTTGGTGCCGCAAGGTTTATTGCCTGTGGCGGCGACGGAACCTTAAATGAGGTTTTAAACGGGGCGATTGGTTTTGAAAATGCAGAGGTTGGGGTAATTCCCATTGGAACGGGCAACGACTTTTGCCGCAATTTCAGTTTTGTAGGCGGATTTGAGGATGTTGTATCGCAGATTATGGGAGAAACGGTGAAATGTGATGCAATAAAGTATACCACCGTGGTTAACGGAGAAACACGAAGCGGATATTGTGCCAATATGTTTAACATTGGGTTTGACTGCAATGTTGCAGATTTGACAGCAAAAATGAAGAAAAAACCCTTTATTTCCGGCTCTGTCGCATACCTTTTGTCCATTTTTGCCACGCTTATTGGCAAAAAAGGAGCAACTCTTAAAATTGAAGCGGATGGGAATGAGAAACACTGTGGGAAACTTTTGCTCACCTCTATTGCTAATGGTAGCTATTGTGGCGGGGGAATAAAAAGCAATCCACTTGCCTCGGTCCGAGATGGATATATGAATATAAATATTATAAAAAATGTATCAAGATTGAAATTTATATATCTGCTTCCATATTACATGAAAGGAAGCTTTTTAAGACTTAAAAATATAGATAAAGTAATACTGTCAGAAAAATACAGAGAGATTACAGTGACTCCGCTTGATGGCAAAATAAGACTCTGCATAGACGGGGAGATTATAGATGCCGGAAAAACCCGGTTTGAAATTTGCCCGGCAGCCTTTAATTTTGTTTTGCCCGGCAAACAAAGGGTTAAGAAAAAAGAAATTGTAAAGATATAAAGGAGATAGTTATGGATTTGGCAATGATAACAGAACTCTTTGAAGCGATTACCATTTAGATGTAAGGCATTGCGAAAATCTATTGCATACAAATAATTATTGATAGGAGTGACAGGAGTGGCAAACAATATATGGCATGACATTTCGCCGAAAAGAATAAATGACGACGATTTTATCTGCGTTATTGAAATTTCAAAAGGCAGCAGAAAAAAGTATGAGTTGGACAAAGAAACGGGGTATATAATTCTGGACAGAATTTTATACACTTCCGCCCATTATCCCGCAAACTATGGGTTTATTCCCAGAACATACGGTGACGACAATGACCCGCTGGACGTTTTGCTCCTGTGTTCTGAAGACCTTGAACCAATGTCGCTTGTTCGGGCATATCCCATCGGCGTGATTAAAATGATTGATAACGGCAGTTCTGATGAAAAGATTATTGCCATTCCGTTTAACGACCCTAACTATAATCACTATACGAACATAGATCAGCTTCCAAAACATATATTTGATGAAATGCAACACTTTTTCTCGGTATATAAAACTCTTGAAAACAAGGAAACCGCAGTTGAAGAAGTTATGGGAAGAGAAGAAGCGGTAGAGATTGTCGGCAAGGCAATTGACAGTTATATACAGAAATTTTGCAAATAAAAAGGGGAGATAGGCTTGACCTTTGAAAAGGCTGTTTTAGCAGGGATATATTCGGGCAGAAACGAAAGTGAATATTCTTGTGACGCAAGTATGAACGAGCTTGCTGAGCTTGCAAAAACTGCAGGAGCAGAGGTTGTAGCACAGGTATTGCAACCAAAATTGTCTCCTGACGCTGCAACCTATCTGGGAAGCGGTAAACTTGAAGAGCTTAAGTTTTTATGCGAGCAAACAGAAGCAAATCTCATCATATTTGATGACGAACTGACAGGATCGCAACAAAAGAATATTGAAGAGGCAACAGGAGTCAGGACGATAGACAGGTCCATGCTTATTCTTGATATATTTGCTGCAAGAGCAATCTCCAGCGAAGGCAAACTTCAGGTTGAGCTTGCACACCTTAAATATATGCTTCCAAGACTTGTGGGACTGGGGGAAAGCTTGTCAAGACTTGGCGGTGGTATTGGAACAAGAGGCCCGGGAGAAACAAAGCTTGAATCGGACAGAAGACATATAAGAACCAGAATTTCTCACCTGCGGGAAGAACTTTCAGAAGTTGAGAAAAGAAGAAGTTATGCCAGAAACCGCAGGAAAAAAGACGGAGTTTTGACAGTAGCGCTTGTGGGATATACAAACGCAGGCAAATCAACTATAATGAACTATTTCACAGGTGCGGGAGTGCTCGCGGAAAACAAGCTTTTTGCAACGCTCGACCCAACCTATCGGGCACTTACGCTGCCTGATGACAGAGAGGTTGTTTTAATCGACACGGTTGGATTTATAAGAAAACTACCCCACCATCTTATAAATGCATTTAAATCCACCCTTGAAGAGTCGGTATATGCCGATGCGATTTTAAATGTTATAGACTATTCCGATCCGGAACATACCATTCACAAAAATGTGGCGGATGGTATTTTAAATGAGCTGGGATGTTCTGAAATCCCCAGAATAAACGTATATAACAAATGTGACGAAACTGACCGAAAGGGCAAGAGTGACCAGGACAATATATACGTTTCCGCTAAAAGCGGGGAAGGCATGGAGGAGCTGTTAAAACTGCTCAGTATAAAAATCCCATCTCAGACAAAGAAGATGTGTCTGATGATACCATATACAAAATCTTCTCTTGCATCACAAGTGAGAGAAGACGGCAAACTTGTTTCGGAAGAATTTTTGCCGGAAGGCATAAAAATAACAGCAATTGTTGAACAAAAAGCGGTGCATAAGTATGAACAGTTTGAAACAGAATTATAAAACGGTGAGCAGCCCTGCCTCGACAGAATATATTGACAAAAAGTCGCGGTTTATATCAAACATTTTTCCTGTCACAGACGAGGAAGAGGCGCTTTTAAAGCTTGCCGAGATGAAAAAGAAATATTCGGATGCGACGCATAATGTCTATGCTTATGTTGTGCGCAAAAACAACATCCAGAGGTTCAGTGACGACGGAGAACCGTCGGGCACCGCGGGGATGCCTGTACTCGACAGCATAAGGAAACGCGGGCTTACAGACGTTCTTGCAGTTGTTACAAGATATTTCGGCGGAACACTTCTTGGCACG
>JAZSKF010000121.1:0-3310 GCA_045534715.1 Clostridia bacterium
CCGTAAAGCACATAGCCGAATTCTTCGCCACTGTGTGCAGTTTCTTCATTGTATCTGCCACCCGGTTCAAGAGTGAGCAGCATGGGCTCCATTTCATTTTTCTGTGCGTTTGGAATAATCCATTCAACAGTATAGCCCAGGCTGTCGTTTTTAGCTTCAAAAAAATCGTTTTCTCCAAAAACAATCTTTTCATCTCTGTCCTCTCTGAAAAATTCGCTTAAGGTAAGACCAAGAGATTCCAAAATATCTGCAAGTGTTGAAAGATTGGGCGAGGTGAGGTCTCTTTCAAGTTGGGAGATAAACCCTTTTGAAAGCTCGCAGCGCAAAGCAAGCTCGTCTTGGGTGAGATTTTTTTCCTGACGGAGTCGTTTTATTTTACGGCCAATATCCATAATGACACCTTCCAAATTTATTTATACTCTACTATTATATAATAAAAATAAACTTTTTTCAATAGTTTTAGGGTAATAATTAGCCATATTTATGCAAAAAAACACCGTGATACTGTCGCATCACGGTGTATATTGCTTATCTTATGCTTCCAAAGGCTGTTTGTATAAAGATTTAATAATCTTCTTTGGACATTTTTCTGCGCAAATTCCGCAACCGATACATTTGTCCGGATCGATATGTGCTAGGTTGTCTTCTAACGTGATTGCTCCGGTCTCACAGTTTTTAACACAAATTCCGCAACCGATACAACCAACGCTGCAGATGCCTTTCATTTCGGACCCCTTATGTTGAGACGAACACAGAACATAATATTTTTTTTCAATTGGCAGAATTTCTATAATCTTCTTGGGACAGGATTGAACACATCTGCCGCAACCGCCGCATTTATCCGGGTCAAAATGAGCAATTCCGTTTTGAATGGTTATTGTATTTGTAAGATATAGGTGAACACAGGTTCCAAGCCCAATACAAGCAAAGTCGCAGGCTTTCTGACCGCCGCCTATTCGCATTGCAGCACGGCAATCGGAGAGTCCGGCGTAATTATATCTTTCGGCAGCTTCTGCACAACCGCCGGCACATTTTATTGTTGCAACCTTTTTTACAAATTCGGAAGAAGTGCCCATAATTTCCGAAATGGAATCAAAAGTTGCTTTTCCACCGGGAGAGCAAAGAGCACAAGAAACACCTTGTGTTACAATTGCGTCGGCATAGGCGTTGCACCCTGCAAAACCGCAGCTACCGCAGTTTGCTCCGGGGAGAACGTTTGCAATTTGTTCTATACGTTCATCAACGTGAACTGCAAAAACAGACGATGCAATGCTTAAAAGAACGCCAAACAACAGACCGAGCAAGCCAAGAACCGCAACGGCAGAAAGTATTAAAACAACATTCATAAATTTTGCACCGCCTTTCTAAAATTTAAAACCGAGGAATCCAAAGAAAGCAAGCGAAAGAAGAGACGCTGATACAAGAGCAATTGGAAGCCCTTTCATAAATTCGGGAGCGCCTGACTCGTCAAGTCTTTCACGAATTCCTGAAAAAATTACTATTGCAAGAGTAAACCCTAGAGCTGCAAAAATTGCATATACTATTGCTTCGAGCAAGTTATATCCGTTTGTCTGAATGAGAATTGCAGCACCAAGAACGGCACAGTTTGTTGTTATAAGAGGCAAATAGATACCAAGTGCATTATAAAGCGGGGGTAAATATTTTTTCATAATCATTTCAACAAGCTGTACCAGTGAAGCAATTACAAGTATAAAAGTGATGGTCTGCAGATATTCAAGGTTAAGTGCGTTTAATATCAGCTGAACAAACCAGGTGAAGATTGCAGAAAGAACCATTACAAACAAAACCGCCATGCCCATACCAAAGGAAGTGCTGAGCTTTTTGGACACGCCAAGGAAAGAGCAAATTCCCATAAATTTTACAAGCACGAAGTTTTCTGCAAGCATTGCCGTAAAGGCAATAACAACAAGATTTAAAATCATTTTTTATTCGCTCTCCTTTCTGCGGCTTTTTATTATATTGAGCACTGCAATTATAATACCAAGTGTTAAAAATCCTCCCGGAGCCATTGTCATTACTGTTGCACCCTGGAAGCTTTCGCCAAACAGGGAAATTCCAAGGAAACTGCCGGAACCTAAAAGTTCTCTGACAGAAGCTATCATCACAAGCGCAAGAGTGAACCCTGCGCCCATGCCGATGCCGTCAATGGCAGAGAGTAAAACGTTGTTTTTAAAAGCAAACGCTTCTGCTCTGGCAAAGATTATACAGTTAACAACTATAAGCGGAATGAACACGCCGAGGCTACTGTTAAGTTCGGGAAGATATGCTTCAAGAATCATCTGAACAAGAGTAACAAATCCGGCAATTATAACAACGAAAGAAGCAATTCGTATTTCGTCCGGAATTACTTTTCTGAGAAGCGAAACAACAATGTTTGAACAGGTCAGAACAAATGTTGCTGCAAGCCCCATACCAATGGCATTTGAAACAGAGGTAGAGGTTGCAAGAACAGGACACATTCCTAGAAGAAGCACTAAAACGGGATTTTCGGTTATAATGCCATTTAAAAGGGTATTTATGTACTTTTTATTCATTGGATGCACCTCCTGTATAACCGGATACAATTTCAAGTGCACGGTTAACTCCTGCCGTAACGGCTTTTGATGTGATAGTGGCACCGCTTATCGCCTGAATTGTGCCGCCCTCTTTTGCCAGTTTCACCTGACCGGATGCGTTTTTAAACCCGTCAAGGAAACTAGGTTCTTTTGCACGTTCTCCAAGGCCGGGAGTTTCCGACATATCGGTTATTGAAACGTTTGTTATTTTGCCGTCAGAGACTCCGATTACAAGAGAAATTGCTCCGCCATAACCATATTCTGAAAGTGAAACGATGTGACCAACTGTTTTATTGAAAAGGCGTGCTTCGTACAGTTCATAGTCTTTGGATTCATCAGAAAGAATATTGTAATTGTCAGCAGCCATAACTTCTGACATTGCACGGGTTTTCTTTTCTGCTTTCTGAGAGGCAATTATGTCTTTTGTCATCTCATTTGTAACAGCGAGAAGAAGAGCCATCACAAGTGAAATAGCAAGTAAAATGCTGCTCATTTTAATTACTTTTTTAAACATTTTGTTTAGCCTCCTTTTTCATGCGGAAATGACCAAAAACACGAGGATGCACAAATTTATCTATAAGCGGTGTGATTGCATTCATAACAAGGATTGCATAGGTTACACCTTCAGCATATCCGCCGCCCAGTCGTATCAGCGCAGTGAGAGCGCCGCAACCAACACCCATAATTATATGGCCGATAGGGGTGACAGGAGTGGTGGTATAGTCGGTAGCCAT
>JAZSKF010000014.1:0-5321 GCA_045534715.1 Clostridia bacterium
GTCCGAAAAAGCCCGACCACCAGGAAAGAAAAGCATTGTATCCGAGGTTTGCGGGGATAAGAGCAATAAGGCCGCCTATTATACCTACGGTTGTGCCTTCTATAATGAAAGGACTGCGAATGAAAGTGTTGGTTGCACCAACCGATTTCATTATTTCAATCTCTTTTTTTCTGTTCATTAAAGTAAGTTTTATTGTGTTGGAAATGATAAAGATTGCAACAAGTGCAAATATGAGCATGCCAAGAATGCTGACGTTTCGTGAAATGCTTGTAAAGGAAGTGATGCCGCTTAAAATGTCCGTTCTGTTGGAAACGGTTACAATTCCCGGAATTGCCATTAAAAGTTTTTCTGTTTCTGTTGCAACTTTTATATCTTTTAAAGTAATTTTGTAATAACAGTGGAGAGGGTTGTCATCTTCAAGCCCGGCAAGAGCTTCGGTACTGTCAAGCGTGCCTTTTAGGCTGTCGAGAGCCTCTTCTTTTGTGCAAAAAACTGCATTTGCTATATTTTCAGTCTTAAGAATGGTCGGCTCTAAAGCTTTTGCCTGTTCGTTGGAATAGGACAGGTCCACAAAAGCGTGTATTTCAAATTGAGATTCAAGCTGTTCGGAAATATAATCCAGGTTCATACCGAAAATAATGGCGAGACCAAGAAGGAGCATACAGAAAATTACGGTGGAAAGACTTATGAAAACCATAAGTTTGTTTCTGAATATTCCGGAAAAAGCTTGTTTCATATAATATTTAAAATTATTAAACATACAAAAGCCCCTCCTGCTGCGGACAAGTCACAACGCCATTGTCGATGGAAATAACACGTTTTTGCATTTCATCAACAATATTCTGGGCATGTGTTACCATTAAAACGGTAGTACCTTGTTTATTTATGCGGTCTAAAATAGACATGATTTCCCATGCTGTGTCATTGTCAAGATTACCGGTAGGCTCGTCTGCAATCAGAATATGCGGGGTGTTAGCAAGAGCTCTGGCAATGCCAACTCTTTGCTGTTCACCGCCTGAAAGCTGGTCTGGATAGGATTTTGCTTTGCTGGTAAGACCAACCATACTGAGAACATCGGGCACACGTCTTCTTATTGCACGCGGGCTGGCGCCGACAACTTCCATGGCAAAAGCCACGTTTTCATAGACAGTTTTTCTCGGAAGGAGTCTGAAATCCTGAAAAACTATGCCCATGCTTCTGCGGAGAAAGGGAACTTTTTTGTCCGGAATTGCACACACGTCAAAATCCGCGACTGTAATTCTGCCACTATCCGGTCTTTCTTCTCGGGTTATAAGTTTTGTGAGTGTTGATTTTCCGGCACCGCTGGGACCGGTAACAAATACAAATTCACCTTTTTGAACGTGGAAAGTTGCATCATTCAGTGCTATAACTCGGTCGTCGTATATTTTAGTAACATTTTGGAAAAGTATCATAGAAAAACAATCCTTTAGAATTTTATGGTGTTAGAGGAGAGATATTTTTTTACCATCATTGCAACTTTAAATGTAACAGCCTGGTCAAATTCGCGCAGGTCAAGGCCGGTAACCTTTTCAATTTTATCTAGTCTGTAAACAAGCGTGTTTCTGTGAACGAATAGCTCACGGGCTGTTTCGGAAACATTAAGATTGTGCTTGAAGAATTTCTGTATTGTAAGAATTGTTTCCTGGTCTAAAACATCAAGAGATTCCTTTTTAAACACTTCCGAAAGGAAGAGTTCGCAAAGTGTTGTAGGAAGCTGATATATCAATCGGCCGATACCGAGGTTTTCGTAGTTGATAATCTGTTTTTCGGTATCAAAAACTTTGCCCACTTCAAGCGCAACCTGGGCTTCTTTGTAGCTGAGAGCCAAATCGCGGATGTTGTCGCAAATTGAGCCTATGCCAATATATACTTTCACAAGCGCTTCTGTATACAGTGTGTCAACAACGGATTTTGCCAGTTTTTCAAGCTCTTTTGAATCGATATTCGGTTTAACTTCCCGGACAAGAGCAAGATAATGCTCGTCGATATTTACAATAAAATTCTTGCCTTTTTCTGGGAAGAGGTTTTGCAGAATATCATATATGGAGAAATTTGGAGTGCCTGTTGTCTGGATAACGAAAACAACACGGCTAACGTCAACAGCAAGATGCAAATCCTTTGATTTTATAAGGACGTCGCCCGGTAAAATATTGTCCATAAGAATGTTTTTCACCAGGTTTGTTTTATCATATTTTTCATCGTGAAGAGTCTTTATGTTTGAGAGCGTGATTGCAAGCACACTGCAACAGGTTCTGGCAACTTCATCTGCTCCTTCGCAGAAGGTTATAAATTCAAGTTTGTTGCGGTTTCCCACAGGTTTGTATGTAAACCCGTTATAAGAATAGAAAGCTGCAGGATCTGCATATTTTTTCAGTATATAATCAACAGTAGCGGGGTCTAATATCCCGTATGCACAGGAAGTTACTGTACCGTTTGTATCAATAACCCCCATTCTCCGATTATATAAATCCTTTAATTGTAGTATCACGTTCTGAAAAATTCTGCTCACGTAATTACCTCCTCATAAGCTTCAATGCAAGCTAAAAAAAATAATAATACATAATATATCATACCTTTTTTTTTGTAATTTTGCAATAGTTTTTTTATTTTTTTTACAAAAAATAAGAAAAAATCGTTAAACTTTTGTCATTTTAGCCCAAAATCGTGCAACAAAAATGAAAAATGTCTTTACTTGTATTGGTAAAATATGATATAATATATAGTGTATAAAAATATGTAAAAAAGAGGTGCATTTAAGGTGAGCGAAAAAAATTTGATGTTTAAGGGAAAACCTATGATTCGTCGCGATAATAAAATATATTACGGCAGTTTTGAAGATGATTTTATAATCGAAATGACAATCATTGACACAAAAGAGGTTTTGGGTCAGGAGGTTGCCGGAAACATCTTGATTGAACTTAAAGAAACAGGAAAAGACAATGTTGTAAAAAAAGCTGAAAGAAACGGACTTTATAAGGCAATAGATATTGCAGAGTTCTGGCTTCTTGATGCACTTGGCGAGGTTTAAGCTAAATTTTTACGTGGACGGAAAGGCAATGAACGACTATGCTTAGAGAAGATAATCTTGCTATGTTGTCAGATTTTTACGAATTTACAATGCTTGACGGCTATATAAATTCGGGAAAACAAAATGTAATCGGCTGTTTTGACGCTTTTTTCAGACAGGTGCCGGACGGTGGCGGGTTTGTTGTTTTTGCAGGACTTGACAGCATTATAAAGTATATTAACAACCTTAAATTTGAACAGGAAGACATTGAATATTTCAAAAAGCTTGGAATGTTCAGCGAGCAATTTATAGAATATATTAAGGACTTTAACTTCTGTTGTGATGTCTGGGCAGTTCCTGAAGGAACACCGGTGTTCCCGGGAGAACCTCTTGTAACTGTGAGAGGTCCGGTGGGACAAGCACAGATTCTGGAAACAATGATTCTGATATGCATGAATCACCAGAGTCTTATTGCCACAAAGGCAAACAGAATTGTAAGAGCAGCAGGCGGCAGGTCTGTTATGGAATTTGGTGCAAGACGTGCGCAGGGGTACAGTGCTGCGGTTCTTGGGTCAAGGGCAACATATATTGCGGGTTGCGATTCCACCTCCTGTACCATTACAAACAGAGAAAATGGGATTCCTACTTCCGGAACAATGGCGCACAGCTGGATAAGCTTGTTTGACAGCGAGTATGATGCCTTTGAGGCTTACGCAAGAAGATATCCGGACAAATGCGTTCTTCTTGTTGACACATACAATGTTTTAAAAAGCGGTATTCCAAACGCGATAAAAGTATTTAACGATGTTCTGGCTCCTATGGGCAAAAGACCTGTCGGCATCCGTATTGACAGCGGGGATATAACATATCTTACAAGAAAAGCAAGAAAAATGCTTGATGATGCCGGCTATCCGGACTGCAAAATTGTTGCATCCAATTCGCTTGATGAATATATTATCCAAGTCACTATACTGCAGGGGGCTAAGATAGATGCGTTTGGTGTTGGCGAAAGACTTATCACCTCAAGGTCAGAACCGGTTCTGGGTGGGGTGTATAAACTTTGTGAGACAGAAACGGACGGCGTTAAAACACCAAAAATTAAAATCAGTGAAAATGTTGCAAAAATTACAACACCTTGTTTTAAACAGGTCTATAGACTCTTTTCCAGAGAAACGGGACAGGCCATTGCCGATGTTGTAACTTTGCATGATGAAATTATTGACGACAGCAAACCTTACGAAATATTTGACCCTGACCATACCTGGAAACGCAAAACAGTTACCGACTTTTATGCAAAACCGCTTCTTCAGAAAATATTTGACAAGGGAAAGTGTGTATATACTTCCCCAAAAGTGAGCGAGATAAAAGAATATTGTAAAGCTCAAGTTGATACCATCTGGGACGAGGTAAAACGTTTTGAAAATCCGCACAGGTATTATGTTGATTTGTCTCAGGATTTGTGGGACATAAAATCGGAACTTATCAAAAAATATTCAAAAATGTAAAAGGTGAAACAATGAAAAAAATTTTAGCACTCATTGTTGCAATTAGTATGGTTTTTGTGGCTTGCGGATGCGGCAAAAAGGTGAACCCTCTTCTGGGAAATGATGATTCTTCTGAAAAACAGGAAGTAAACAAAAATCATAAATTTGCCACAATTACAATGGCAGACGGAGGAACAATCAAACTTGAACTTATGCCCGAATATGCACCAAAAACCGTTGAAAACTTCCTTTCTCTTGCAAAAAGCGGCTTTTATGACGGACTGATATTTCACAGAGTAATACCGGGTTTTATGATTCAGGGGGGCGACCCCGAGGGAACAGGCTTTGGCGGTTCGGACAAATATATAATTGGCGAATTCCGTGCAAACGGGTTTACCAAGAATACGCTGAAACACACCCGCGGAGTTATTTCAATGGCAAGGTCTGAAAATCCCAACACTGCCAGAAGTCAGTTTTTTATAGTTCATCAGACTTCACCTCATCTTGACGGGCAGTATGCCGCTTTTGGAAAAGTTATAAGCGGTATGGCTGTTGTGGATAAAATTGCTTCGGTACAGACAGATGAAAATGACAGACCAATAAATGATGTTGTGATAAAAAGTATTAAAGTAGAGGAGTAGAAAAATGGACAAAGTAATTATAGAAATGGACAACGGCGGAAAAATGACAGTGGAGCTCTATCCTCAGTTTGCGCCTGAAACAGTAGAAAATTTTAAAAATCTTGTAAAGAGTGGTTTTTATGACGGACTGATATTCCACCGAGTAATAGCAGGCTTTATGATTCAGGG
>JAZSKF010000015.1:0-11233 GCA_045534715.1 Clostridia bacterium
AAGGTAAGAGATATAGGCAGTATTGTATTTATCGATTTAAGAGACAGAACAGGTATAGTTCAGCTTGTTGCAGAATTGCCGGAAGAAATTTTAAACAAAGCAAAAACTGTTCACCTTGAATATGTTCTGGCAGCTGTTGGCACCGTAAGAAAAAGAAGCGGTGCGGTTAACGAAAACATTCCTACGGGCGAAATAGAAATTGAACTTAAAGAACTTAGAATTTTAAGCAAATCCGAGCCTCTTCCCGTACAGATAGAAGAAGAATCCAGCGTTAAAGAGGAATTAAGACTTAAATACAGATATCTGGATTTAAGAAGACCAAGCTTACAGAAAAACCTGATGATAAGACATAAAATTGCAAAACTTGCAAGAGACTATTATGACAAAAACGGGTTTATGGAAATAGAAACACCTATTCTGACAAAAAGCACTCCTGAAGGTGCAAGAGACTATCTTGTTCCCAGCCGTGTTCATCCCGGTAAATATTATGCACTTCCACAGTCTCCTCAGCTTTACAAACAGATTCTTATGCTTTCTGGCTATGACAGATATATGCAGATTGCAAAATGCTTCAGGGACGAAGATTTGCGTGCCGACCGTCAGCCTGAGTTTACACAGATTGACCTTGAAATGTCTTTTGTTAACGAAAATGATGTTATGGAAGTAAATGAAGGATTTTTAAAGGTTATATTCAAAGAAATTCTTGATGTTGATATTAAACTTCCGCTTCGCAGAATGACTTATAAAGAGGCGATGGAAAGGTTTGGCAGCGACAAACCGGACACTCGTTTTGGGCTGGAAATTGTGAACATTAGCGACATCCTGGCAAATAGCGAGTTTAAAGTGTTCTCATCCAATCTTGAGGCAGGCGGTAGCATAAGAGCAATTAACGGCAAAGGTATGGGGGACAAGCTTTCAAGGAAAGAACTTGATGCACTTGGCGAATTTGTTAAAACCTATAAGGCAAAAGGTCTTGTATGGATTATCAAAACAGAAGAGGGCATAAAATCTTCTGCTGCAAAATTCCTTTCAGAAAAAGAAATTAACGATATTTTTGAAAGAACGGGGGCAGAAACAGGCGACGCAATTTTTGTTATTTCCGACAAAGATTCTGTTGTGTTTGCTTCTCTCGGTGCACTTAGACTTAATCTTGCAAAGAAATTCGGTCTTATTAAAGAAAACACATATGACCTTCTGTGGATAACAGAATTTCCTCTCTTTGAATACAGCGAAGAAGAAAACAGATATGTTGCAATGCATCATCCGTTTACTTCGCCTATGGATGAAGACATTGACAAGCTTGACAGCGACAGAGGAAATGTTCGTTCCAAAGCTTATGATATCGTAATTAACGGTATGGAAGCAGGCGGCGGCAGCATCAGAATATTTAACTCTGACCTGCAGCAGAAAATGTTTGAGGCACTCGGTCTTTCAAAAGAACATGCCTGGGAAAGATTTGGTTTCCTGCTTGAAGCGTTTAAGTATGGCACACCTCCTCACGGCGGCATGGCTTACGGTCTTGACAGGCTTGCAATGATTATGACAGGCAGCGAATCTATTCGTGATGTCATAGCATTTCCGAAAGTTCAGAACGCGTCTGAACTTATGAGCAACGCCCCGGACGTTGTTGAAGAAATTCAGCTGGAGGAATTGTTCATAAAGAACACTGTCAAGGAGGACGAGTAAGTGAATGTAATTGAAATTTCCGGACTCACAAAAAAATACGGAAACAAAAAAGCTGTAAATGATATAAGCTTTTCTGTTAAAAAGGGCGAAATCCTTGGTTTTCTCGGTCCTAACGGTGCGGGAAAATCTACCACAATGAATATGCTCACCGGATATATTTCAGCTGATGGCGGAAGTGCAACCATTTGCGGTTATAACATATTAAACCAGCCAAATGAAGCAAAAATGAATATTGGCTATCTTCCTGAACAACCACCTCTTTATTTTGATATGACGGTTACTGAATATCTTAACTTTGTTTATAACCTTAAAAAAGTTAAAATAAACAGGGAAGAACATCTGGTAGACGTTATGAAAACTGTTGGTCTCACAGATGTTAAAAACAGACTTATAAAAAACCTTTCAAAAGGATATAAGCAAAGGGTGGGTCTTGCACAGGCACTCATAGGCAACCCTGAAGTTCTCATTCTTGACGAACCGACTGTAGGTCTCGACCCGGTACAGATTATAGAAATCAGAAATGTTATAAAAAAACTGGGAAAAAACAGAACAATTATTCTCAGCACACACATATTGCAGGAGGTTACGGCAATTTGTGACCGTGTTGTTATAATAAACCACGGGAAAATTGTTGCAAGCGACACTTTGCAGAATCTGTCAGGCGGCACCGGTTCAGGCAGATTTATACTTAGAGTAAAGGGCGACGAATATCTTGTGAAAAATGCTCTTGCTGATGTTGCAGAAATTAAAAGTGCAGAAATTGTCGGAACAAGAGAACCGGGAAGTGTTGATGCTATTGTCGAGTCCAGAGAAAAAACAGACATAAGAGAAACACTCTTTTATGTTTTTGCTTCAAAAAATCTTCCAATACTTATGATTAAACCAATGGAAAAAACACTGGAAGATGTTTTTGTGGGCGTTATTGGTCAGACAGAAGTTCAGGAGGAAGAACCGGAACAGGTAAAAACATCTATACTTTCTAAACTGATGAAAGGAGCAAAATAATGTACGCTATATTTAAAAAAGAACTGAAAAACTATTTTTTAACACCTATTGCATACGTTTTTATGGCACCTTTCATTGCTTTTCAGGCAATATATTTTGTAATGATGCTCAACTACCAGACGGTTAACGTAAGTTATTTTCTTGCTCCGCTTAATATGCTGTGCCTTTTTATTGTGCCTGTTCTCACAATGCAGCTTTTTGCCGAGGAAAGAAACAAAAAAACCGAACAGCTTTTAATTACTGCGCCGGTAGATGTTTCCTCTATTGTGCTTGGTAAATTTTTTGCTGCGTTTGGTGTTTTTCTGATAACACTTGCAGTTTCATTGATTTTTCCGCTTATACTTTTTGTAATAAGCGCACCATCGCTCAGCGAAATGGTAGCAATATATTTTGGTTTTATACTTTTGTGGGCAGCGTTCATATCTGTTGGAGTTTTCATTTCTTCGCTGACAGAGAGCCAGGTTGTTTCAGCAATTTTAACTTTTGCGGTGCTTTTTGTTCTCTATTCAATAGACAGCTGGACAATCAGCATAACATCAGATTTTGCTAAAAGTCTTATAAACGTTCTGGCGGTGTTCACAAGATATACAGACTTTGAAATGGGACTTATCAGTCTGTCCGGAGTTGTTTATTATATTAGTTTTGTTTTCATATTTTTGTTCCTTACGGTCAGAAATATTGAGAAGAGAAGATATAGCTGAGGAGGTGGGAACCCAATGAAAAATATTAACAAAAAATATCTGGTGAATTCCTGGGTTATTACTGCCTTTGCTGTAGTTATAGTTGTGCTTGTGAATATGGTTGCAAGCTCACTTACTGACAAATTCAGTCTTAAACTTGATTTGACAAAAAACTCGCAGTATGCAATTTCGAACCAGACAGTTCAGGTTATGAAGTCTCTTGATACCGAGGTTCATGCGATGGTTATGGGTATGGAAAATGAGACAGAGGATATAACGAGAGAATATCTGCAGAAATATGCTGCAATGAGCGATAAATTCAAGGTTGAATATATCGATGTATATAAAAATCAGGTTGTATTGAACCGTTACCAGTCAAAAGGGGAGTCGCTTACAACAGGAGATATTATTCTGGAATGCGGCGAAAGATATAAAATAATAAAATCAGATGATTTATATAACCAGACAATGTCCTTTGATCCAGGGGTTAGCAATTATAGCTTTGCTCTTGAATCAAAGCTTACCAACGGAATTGTTGTTCTCACAGGCCTTGCAGGTGAAAAGGGCGTTTATTTTATGGAAGGTCACGGGGAAATCCCAATGGATACAATGGTAAAAACACTTGATACCATGGGATATAAAAACGAGACAGTAAACCTCATAAACAGTGAAATCCCCGAAGATGCCGGGCTTATTGTTTCGGTTGTTCCGTCGGCAGATTTTTCACAGGAAGAATGTGAAAAACTTGATAAGTTCTTTGATGGCGGCGGAAACTTTTTGATGATTTTTTCACCCGGTATGCCAAAACTTTCAAGAGTGGACAATTTGCTGGCAGAATGGGGAATTGTTCCTAACTATGATATTGTTCTTGAAAAAGACCCGGAAAAAGTTTTGCAGTATGAAATTGCAATGCTTACCGATACTTACGGACATGAAATTACTGAGCCGATACGACTTCAGGCATTGCCGCTTGTTTCCTATTACACATCCAGCTTTTCGGTTTTGTCTACAAACATAAACAATGCAACATCAACAGTTCTGATGGAAACAACCAACCAGGCTATTGGTAAAGCAAATCCGGAAAGTGAAAACAACGAATTTGAAGAGGGGGATTTTGCCGGACCGCTACCGGTTGCAATTGTATCCGAAAAAACTTCTCCGAAAGAGTCAAGACTTATGGTGATTGGTTCGGTGGGTACAGTTCAGCTTGCCACACAGTATGAGGGCAACAATGAATTTCTTTCAGCTTCAATTTCATGGCTGACAAACGACAACAACAATCTTAAAATATCACCTAAAATAATAAGTCAGGGAGCTGTTCAGGTTACGAATGCCACACTCACTGTTATGTTTTATTTGCTTGTATGGATAATACCTGTTCTAATACTTATAGCAGGCATTATAATCTGGATTAGAAGGAGATACCTGTAATGGATAAGCTTATACGTAATATAATAATCGGTGTTGTGGTTGTTTTAATGCTCGGTTTTGCATATATTGCAATAAACATTATTCCAAGCGAAATTGACAAAATAAACAAAGAACAGGCCGAAACAAAGCAAATAGAAGTTATAGCCTATCCGGTAGCTGAGATAGAGTCTGTAAGTGTTGTCAACAAAGAACAGAGCTACACTCTTGAGAAAAATGATGACGGCAATTGGAACATAAAAGAGTTCCCGACTCTCAACTACGAAAGGACCAAACTTGAAAGTGCGGTTTTTGAATATTCCAACATTTATGCGACGGAAGAAGTTGAAACTCCGGCAAACATTGCAGATTATGGTTTTGATAACCCTGAAACGCATATTACAATTTCTCTTAAAAATGGGCACACAAGAGAAATTGTTGTGGGAAACAGTGTTGCCGGCGGTAAAGGAACTTTTCTTCTCGACAAGACCAGCATGAAAAGTTATGTTGTTTCGGTTTATGTTGCAGCTGGTATGAAACGCGAAATAAACGAATACCGTGCAGTGAAACTTGCTCCGCTGACCACTATGGATTTAAACAAGGTGGAAATTACAAATTCAAACGGCAGAGTAGTGGCAGAAATGAGACCGTCCGCATATTCTTCCGAGCTTACGTGGCAGATGTCTTACCCCAAACATATGACACTTGATGAGGGAGCATCCACAGCTCTTTTTGAAAATATCATAGACATTGCTGTTATATCCTATGTGGAAGACAGCCCGAAAAATCTTGCAAAATACGGTCTTGACAAACCCAAAGCGTCTGTAAAATTTGAAAGCAGCGACGGACAAAGCTATCTTGTTCACTATGGTAAGAAGAGCGAAAAAGGTTACGTCTATACTATGATTGACGGAACAGATTTTGTTTTTGAACATGATGTTAAATTTGCTGATGCTTGTGAAAAAATAACTGCATACGATTTAATGAATAAGTTTGTCAATATAGTAAACATTAACGATATAGACACTATAACTGTAGAAGCTGACGGGAAGAAACATATCCTTAAAGCTGAAAGAGGAAGAGATTTTTATATTGACGGAAAACAGGCGCTTGCTTCTGCGTTCAGAAAGACATATCAGACCATAATCGGAATAAAAGGAACCGGTCTTGCTGAAAACAGTGTAACTTCCAAACCGGAATATACAATTACATTCCTTTATACCAACGGAGAATCTACAGTAACAACATACTGCTCATATGATGAGAGAAACTATTATGTTGAGATAAATGGAGAACGAGGTTTTATAACACTTAAAAAAGGTCTTGAGACCATGATGCAGACAGTTGAAAAACTTGCGAAAAATCCGTCAAAGGAAATTCAGTAGTAGGAGAGGAAAGATAGTATGAAAAAAACTTTATGGATAATAATTGCTGCAGTAGCGGTAATTGCGATATTGTTCATTTCTTCTTATAACGGTCTTGTTACATCAAGAGCACAGGTTGACGAAGCTTTTGCAAATATAGACACACAACTGCAAAGACGTGCAGACCTGATACCCAATCTTGTTGAAACAGTGAAAGGCATAACAGCTCAGGAAAAGGAAATTGTTGCGGCAGTAACACAGTCGCGCGAAAAATATTTGTCGTCTTCTACGCCGGACGAAAAAATTGCTGCAGGGAACGAGATGTCGGCAGCACTTTCCAACTTCCTTGTAGTGGTAGAAAATTATCCGGATATAAAATCCGGCCAGAATTTCATTGCACTTCAGGATGAACTTGCAGGCACAGAAAACAGAATTACACAGGCAAGAAAAACCTATAATGAAGCGGTGAAAAAATACAACGTTTCGATTAAAAAATTCCCAAGAAATATTTTTGCAGGAATGTTTGGTTATGAAACCGCAGAATATTTTGAAACAGCAGAAGAAAACAAAACTGTTCCAAAGGTTGAGTTTTAATGAAAAAAATTATTATGATAGTTCTGATCTTTTTGGTTGCAGCCACAACGGCGTTTGCGGACATTCCAAAAGGAAAAAACTTTGTAAATGACTTTGCAAATGTTTTATCAGCCCAGACCGAGGACTATATAAATTCAAAGAGTGCTGAGTATAATGCGGACGGAACACAAATTGTTGTTGTCACAGTTTCCGAACTTGAAGGTGAATCGATAGAAGATTATGCGTACGACCTTTTCAACGAGTGGGGAATTGGTGATGAAAAAGAAGACAAAGGCTTGCTTATTATTTTGTCTACCGGGGAACGCAGAATACGAATTGAAGTGGGGGACGGAATGGAAGGCATTTTTAACGATGCAAAAACGGGCAGAATGATTGATATGCTTGCTTTGCCATATTTGTCAGAGAACGACTATGACCGCGGAATAAAAAGCCTGTATGACGGAATCATTGAGGTAATAGGAGACCCTGAAGCATATAATGGGGAAAGCAGCAAAATAGACTACGAATCAATTGTGTCGATTATAATTTTAATTTTACTCATCTGTCTTTATATTGGCAGAGGCAGACGAGGCGGCGGCCACGGCGGACGCTACTACCGGACAGGTGGATGGTATGGCGGATTTGGTGGTTTTGGAGGGGGATCCTCTTCAGGCGGCGGATTTGGCGGCTTTGGAGGCGGTTCTTCTTCCGGCGGTGGCTCATCAAGAGGATTTTAAAAAAAGTGTATTTCACATTTTTGTGTGAAATACACTTTTTTCTATATTGCAAGACCGGTTTTAAACTGACTGTTATAAAGATTTGCATAAAATCCATTTTTGTCTATCAGCTCATCGTGAGTACCCCGCTCAACAATTTCGCCTTTGTCAATTACGAGAATGACATCGGCATTTTTTATTGTTGAAAGCCGGTGTGCAATAACAAAGCTGGTACATCCTTTTGTCAGGACTTTGAGTGCTTCCTGGATTTTCTGCTCAGTTCTTGTGTCAATGGAAGAAGTTGCTTCGTCAAGAATAAGAACTTGCGGGCGGGATAGCATTGCACGAGCGATGGCAATCAGCTGGCGTTGCCCCTGGGACAAGTCGTTTCCGTTGTCCGAAAGGATTGTGTCATACCCATTTTCAAGCTGTACAATAAACGAATGAGCACCGGCTTTTTTTGCAGCTTCAATAACTTCTTCGCGTGAAGCCGTGAGGTTGCCGTAACGTATGTTATCAAGCACACTTTCCGAAAAAAGATATGTGTCTTGCAAAACCATTCCCACATTGCCTCTTAAACTGTCTGCGGTGAGCTCTTCAATGTTTTTCCCATCAAAAGTAATTTCACCGCTGTCAACGTGATAAAACCTTGTAAGAAGACTTATAATTGTAGTTTTTCCTGCCCCGGTTGGACCAACGATTGCAATTGTCTGACCGGGCTTGGCATCAAAAAGGGCGTTTTTTAAAACGGGTTTATTTTCTGTGTATGAAAAAGTAACATTTTTAAACGAAATTTCCCCGCGCGGATTTATAATGGCTTTTGCTTCTGCCAGGTCGGTTTCTTTTTCTTCATCCATAACTTCAAAAACACGTTCAGCCCCCGCCAATGCCGATTGAAGTGTGTTTATAATATTTGCAATCTCATTTATCGGTCGTGAAAAGTTTTTTGAATATATTAAAAAAGTGAAAATTATTCCGGGGGTAATATTACTTCCTGATACAATCATATAACCGCCAACAACTGCAATTGCCAGATAGCTTATGTTGTTTATCATATTCATTATTGGACCGATTACCCCGGATAATCCCTGGGAAAGCTGGGAGCTTATCCTCAGCCGTTCGTTTATCTTTTTGAAGCTGTTTATATTGTTCTCTTCCTGACCAAAAAGAATGATGGCTTTTTGACCTGAAATCATTTCTTCAACAAAACCGTTAAGTGTTCCAAGCTCTTTTTGCTGGCTGCGGAAATACTTTGACGTAAACTTCATAACACTTCTTGTGATAATAAGCATTAAAGGGATTGTAAGAAGCACCAAAACTGTTAGAGACGGACTTATGAGAAGCATCGCTATAAGCGTTCCTACAATGTTTATAACGCCTGATATAAGCTGAGCGACACTTTGCGAAAGAGTCATGTTTATGTTGTCCACATCGTTTGTGAGTCGGCTCATCAAATCTCCGCCTGATGTAGAGTCAAAATATTTAAGCGGAAGTTTCAAAACAGAGGAGAAAAGGTCTGTTCTTATTGTTGCAGAAGTATTCTGCGATACCTTTATCATATTAGAATGTATAAAGTAGGTGCACAAAGCCGATATAATCTGAACAGAAAGAATTATTCCGCAGATGACAGCAAGCTTTTTTATATCAAAAGCAGTTATACAATCGTCAATTGCAATTCCGTTAAGTCTGGTTCCTAAAATGCCAAAAACAGAGGTTGCTGCTGAAAGTATAAAAGATATTAAAAGATTTAGGCGATAGGGTTTCATATACCCTACAAGCCTTTTAAGAGTTCCCTTTGCATTTTTTAGTTTAACTTTTTCGTGCTTCATGCCCGGACCGCCGTGTCGACCGCCGGGACCGCGTCTGAAATTACCCATTTACAACCGCCTCCTCTCCAAGCTGTGAAATCACAATGCTTTTATACACAGGACTTTCCTGCAAAAGCTGCGAATGTGTTCCCATAGCAGAAATTTTGCCGTTTTCCAGAAGTATTATCTTGTCACAGTGCATAACACCGGAAATTCGCTGGGCGATTATAAATGTTGTGCAATCGGAAACATTTTCTCGGAGTGCTGCCTGCAGTTTTGATTCGGTTGCAGTGTCCAGTGCACTTGAAGAGTCGTCCAATATAAGAATTTTCGGATTTCTTACAAGAGTACGGGCGATGGAAAGCCGTTGTTTTTGTCCACCCGAAAAGTTTTTTGCGCGTTGCTCCACCGGGGCATTATGTTTTTCCGGAAGAGAGTTAACAAATTCGGACGCTTGTGCAAGATCAAGAGCAACAGACATATCTTGGTCTGTAGCAGATTCCTTTCCTTGTCTTAAATTGTCGACTATAGTACCTGAAAACAGTATACTTTCCTGAAGAACAACGCCGATATTTGTTCTAAGCTCATTGGTTTTAATGTTTTTTACATTTTTTCCGCCAATTAAAATTTCACCTTTTGTAACATCATAAAGACGGGGAATTAAGAGAGAAAGGGTGGTTTTGCCCGAACCGGTAGCGCCAATAATTCCTACTGTTTCACCCTGGGCAGCTTTAAAAGAAATATCTTCTAAAACCCAGCTGCCTGAATCGTTGTATTTGAAGAAAACATTTTTGAATTCAACATCATAGTTCTCCGCCACTTCTGCATTATCAGGGGAGAATATAGTTGGCCGGGTATCAAAAACTTCATTTATTCTGTCTGCTGAAACTTTCGCACGGGTAAGAAATATAAAATGCATAACCGACATAGTCAGTGACATCATAATTTGTGTGAGATAGTTTATGAAAGCCAT
This sequence comes from Clostridia bacterium, assembly GCA_045534715.1. Classification (GTDB taxonomy): domain Bacteria; phylum Bacillota; class Clostridia; order RUG12999; family RUG12999; genus RGIG7450. The sequence goes on from JAZSKF010000015.1 coordinate 10,213, forward strand.
AATCTCACCTGTTTCAATTCCGCCAACAGTAAACATTTTGCCGCCAAACCATAAAACAACAACAATAGAAAGCTGAAGCAGAACGTGAATAATCGGCCAGAGCAGAATTGTTATACCCTGCGATTTCATGCTGATTTCCTTTAAATTGTCGTTTGCTTCTTTAAAACGCTTTTTTTCGTAATTTTGGCCTACAAATGCTTTTATAACCCGAACACCATGCAGGTTTTCTCTCATGACGGTATTTACTCTGTCGATGGCTTTTTGCACTCCTGAAAAAAGTGGCATCGATTTTGATATTACAAAAATCATTGTGGCAATTATGGACGGTATAAGAAAAATAAAAACAGCAGAAAGTGTCGGACTTATTTTAAAAGCCATAACAATCCCACCCAAAAACAGAAGAGGGGAGCGAACCATGACTCTCAGTGACATAAGTACCATATTCTGAATTTGTGTTACATCGTTTGTTATCCTTGTTATAAAGGAAGATGTTTTGAATTTATCTATTTCAGCATAAGAAAATTTCTGTATTTTTGAAAACAGACTGTTTCTGAGCTCTGTTGCAAAGGAGGAAGCTGCAAATGCCGCAAAAACAGAGCAGCCGACACCACCGATAATTCCCACTAAAGCAAAGGTGAGCATTTTTCCGCCTGTTTTAAGAACATACCCAACATCACCGGTTGCAACACCAATATCTATTATATCCGCCATAAGAGTCGGCTGGTAAAGGTCCATTGTAACTTCAAGCAACATAAAAAGAGGTGCAAGAAGTGCAAAGTACCAACGTTTTTTTAAAAATCTGAGAAGCTTTATCATAACGCCTTTAGTCCTTTCTCATAATATCAATAGAGTCACAAATTTTTTCAAGAGAAGAAAGAAACTCTTTTCTTTCCTTTTCTGAAAGTTTACCTAATAAAAAGTCTATACGTCTGTTTGTAAATTTATTGATATCAGAAGCAATTTTTTTGCCCTCCGGAGTTGGTTCAAGATAAATAATCCGCCAAGTCGGATCGTAGCCATG
>JAZSKF010000111.1:0-2076 GCA_045534715.1 Clostridia bacterium
CGGTAAACACCGAAATAATACTTGATGTTCTGGGAAGATATGGTATAAAAGCCACCTTTTTTGTGTTGGGCGAGTCTGTAGAAAAAAATCCCGATATTTTAAAACGCATTTATAACGAAGGACACACTGTTGCAAATCACACCTACAGCCATGATTATAACAAAGTCTATGGAACACGTGAGGAATTTGAAAATGAAATTCTTGGGTGTGAAAAAGTGATAGCAGAAGTACTGGGAGAAGAAAATGTTTGCAGACTTTTAAGATTTCCGGGTGGTTCTATGGACGATTATAAGTATGTTTATCGTGGCATTGCGGCAGAAATGGGTTATAAATTTGTTGACTGGAATGCATTAAGTGGTGACGCAGACGGTAAACCTTTTTCAAAAGAAAGAGGTATGGAAGAAATAAAGAAATATTGTACAGACAAAGGAAATGTTATCATCCTTATGCATGACAGTAAAAAGAAAACAATGACTGCCGAAATGATGCCGGAGATTATAGAGTATCTTATAGGGCAGGGATACAGGTTTGAAAGGATAGTTCCGTAATGTATATTGCAGATTATCATATACACTCCGCAAACTCGGGGGATTCATCCGGAACGGTTGATGCAATTTGCAGAAGAGCAGTAAGAGAAAAAATTTCGGAAATTGCCATAACCGACCATTTTGACCCCTGGGCAGGAGACAGAATGTGTGAAAAAACATATTCAAGACGAAAAATTGAAAAAGAAATTGCAGAAGCCAGAAGACGGTTTGGCACCCGTCTTAAAATCCGTATGGGAATAGAAGTGGGACAGGCCCATCTCTATCCCGAATCGGCAAAAAAGGTGCTTGAAGGCAGGTATGATTTTGTATTGGGTTCGGTGCATAATATAGGTGCAGACGAGGACCTCGCAGCAGTTAAATATACCAGAGAAAATGCCAGAGATTATTTTGATGCCTATTTTGAGGCTTTGCTTGAAACAGCAAAACTTGGTTATTATGACTGTCTTTCTCACCTTGACTATCCTAAGAAATATGCTGCCATGAAAGGCATTGGGATGGAATTTAGCCGATATGCGGAAACGATAGAAGAAATACTTAAAACCGTTATCTCATACGGCAAAGGAATAGAGGTCAACTGTTCAGGTCTCAGAAGCACCGTGGGTGCAACTCTTCCCGGTATAAGAATTTTAAGAATGTATAAAAACCTTGGCGGAGAAATTATAACAGTTGGCTCGGATGCTCACAACGAGTATCTTGTGGGACTGAACTTACGTAAAGGGTACAGACTTATAAGAGAATGCGGATTTTCCTATATTACCTGTTTTGAAGACAGAAAACCCAAATTTGTGAAATATTAGGAGAAATATATGAAAATATTTAATAACATAACAGAGCTTATCGGGAAAACACCCCTTTTAAAACTTAATATGGCCGACGGACTGAAAGCAGATGTTGTTGTTAAAGCAGAACGCTTTAACCCTGCAGGCAGTGTTAAAGACAGGGCGGCTCTTTCCATGATAGAAGACGCTGAAAAAAAAGGACTTTTAAAAAAGGGTGGTACAATAATAGAACCTACCAGTGGCAACACAGGGATAGGTCTTGCTGCGATTGCGGCTGTAAAAGGCTATAAAGTGATACTTACAATGCCCGAAACAATGAGCGAAGAGAGAAGAAAGCTTCTTTCTGTTTATGGTGCAAAAATTATATTGACAGATGGTGCAAAGGGTATGAGTGGCGCCATAGAAAAGGCAAATGAAATTGCAAAAGACATTCCCGGCAGCTTTATAGCTGGACAATTTGAAAATGCTGCAAACCCCAAAGCACACGAAACCACCACCGGCCCTGAAATATGGGAGGACACCGACGGCAAAGTGGATATCTTTGTTGCAGGAGTGGGAACAGGAGGAACCCTTTCAGGTACGGCAAGTTTTATTAAAAAGAAAAATCCGAAAGTTAAAGTTGTTGGTGTTGAACCTTTTGAATCGCAGGTAATTGCAGGTAAACACGCCGGTCCGCACGGAATACAGGTGATAGGCACAAATATTGTTCCGGAAAATTTCTTAAGAGATTTGTGTGACGAAATTATGCC
>JAZSKF010000158.1:0-3020 GCA_045534715.1 Clostridia bacterium
CATCTCTGAACAAAAGAGATATGGACCATATTCCCGCAAGAGCTACCAGCGTATAGATAATTCTGCTGATTACTGACAACTGACCGCCAAACAGCCAGCCGATAGCGTCAACACCAAATATACCGATAGAGCCCCAGTTTAATGCACCGATGATTACAAGAATCAGCGCAATAGTATCAACTACCATAACTGCATCCTCCAATTAAAATAAAAGTGCAGGACATTTTTTGTCCTGCATTTATTTATTTACAATTTTTTAAAAAATATACCCCACAATGCCGTCCTAATGGTGTACTCAAACCTGCCTCAGCAGGTGGGATAAATCTCGTCTGCTTTATAAGTCCCCTGGCACGCTAAAAAGCGCGGGGGCATTTACGCCACAGACCGAAGAAATAATTTCCCTTTAAAAAAATGTTGGTTTAAGTAAACTCATATATAACGCACACAGCAGGGATACCTGTTAATATTATTATAACAAAAATATGCGAGAAATACAACAGTTATGAAAAAAATTAGTCTTCAAAATCAAAGAAATCTTTGTTATTTTCTTTAAAAATTGCATAAACTTCATCCAGAATTTTCTCGTCTGTCACTGTAAGAAGTGTATCATCTTCTTCTGTTTCGCCCTCTTCAAGAAGCATTATAACAACGTTGCCCTCGTCGTTGTCGTCAGCCGGCAGCATAACAAGGTAAGAGCTTCCTTCATATTCCACACAGTCTAAAAGGTCAAACTCCACTTCGTTGCCATCTTCATCTGTTAAAATTATGCCTGTTTCCTCTTCTTCAAGATTAAGTTCGTTTCTTTCGTCACTCATTTTTAATATCGTCCTTTCTAAAAAGTCATTTTATCTATCTAAATATGCCTGCAGAATTATAACCGCCGAAATGGTGTCTACCACTTCTTTTCGTTTTTTGCTGCCCGACATATTTACATCGTTTAAAATTTTGTGGGCTGAAACGGTGGAAAGACGTTCATCAAAAAATTCAAAAGGTACGCCGCATCTTTCCGAAACTTTCTGAGAAAATTCTCTGATAAGCTCCGCAGTTTCACCCTCGCTGCCATCCATATTTTTCGGAAGCCCAAAAATTATTTTGTCCGCTTTTTCATTTTCTATTATTTCACAAACCCTGTCAAGCTGAATTCGAAAATTTTTTTCATGTATTGTGCCGACAGGAGTGGCAAGAATGCCAAGCGCATCGCTTTTTGCAACACCTATTCGAGCCTTTCCGTAATCAATACCGATAAGTTTCATAAACTACCTCATAAGCTCGGAAGCAATTTTTGAATTTTCCATTGCTGCTTCTTTGAGCTTTTCAACATATTCTTCTGTTTCCTCTTTGATTTTAGTGCTGTTTTCCACACACTCGTCAATCATTTTTTCGTAAGTCTCCGGCACAAGATTATCGGGAGTGAGAAAATATGGCTGGTTAATATAGCTTTGGAAACCGGTCACTTTCGGGTCATAAGCAATGCCGATTGCGGGCGTTTTTGCAATGGCTGAATAAATAAGCATATGAAGTCTTACTGCAACTGTCAGACTGCTTTTTTCAACAATACTGAGAGTTGTTGCAAGGTCGGTTCTTCCGCTTATAAAAAGTGCACGGTTTTTCATTTTTGATATAATACTCCGGCTGATTGAAGCATCAAAAGGATAGTGAAGCGGTATAAAAACGGGAACAAGTCCGTGCTTTTCCGATACATAGTCTGCCATTTTTGCACAGGTGGAAGCAAAATCGTCTGCAAACCCCTGCCATTTTCTGACAGAAAATAGTGCTATTTTTTCATCCGGCAGAAGACCGGCTGTTTCAAGCAGTTGTGAGGCTCGGTCAGGATTTCTGTCACGGGTTGCGAAAACAGGGTCGGCAGTCACAACTGTTTCAGGCCTGTTAACACCAAGTTTTTTAAGCTCTTTCAGCGAATCTTCGTCACGGAGGGTAATCATGTCAACACGGTTTAAAACCCTTTTTACTTTTTTCCTGTTAGCAGGTTTGTTTATGGGACCGATTCCGTTTGCATAAAGCATAACGCGTGTTTTGTGTCTTAAAGCACGGCACACCATCCAAAGATAATAGAGCAGAGATTTTGTGCTGGTTGCATCCTGCAGAAGACTTCCTCCGCCAAGTATGAAAAGCTCAGAATTTTTTATAATTTTGTGTGTTTTAAAAATGTTGTATCGGGAAACGGAGTCCACTTTATAAAGACGGGATGTTTCTCTCGGGTTAAAAGAGAAAACGTTTATTTTTGCTTCGGGGTTAATCTCTTTTAGAGATTTTATCATAGCAAAAAGCAATGCATCGTCGCCACTGTTTTTGTATCCGTAATATCCGAGGATTGAGCAGTCATATTTTTCACAGCCCATCTCCATTTCGTAAAGAGCAAGGTTGTCGGTCAGCATATTTGACAAAGAATAGCGCTCAGTAACAACGGAACGGCAGTATGCACCAAGAGCAAGCCTTTCCTGTGAAGACATATTAAGCAGAGTGAGAATGTCATTTTTAAAGACCGCGTTGTCAATATCCATTCTTCTGCGGCAGGTGAAATTGGTTTCAACTGCAACGGGCAGAGTTTCTCTGTCTAAAATACCGATATATCCTTCCTCGCCCGCAACAATAACGGGTTTCCCCATAGACATACATTCAAGGATTGCTCTGCCCACGCCAACACAAATATCGGCAGCAGCAATATATTTGGGAACATCAATTACCCCGCCCGTTAAAACAACGGCGTTTCTGGAAAGTCTGGTATTTATATCCTCTGCACGCTTCTTAATTTTGTCAAAAACGTTGCCCGACCCGATTATAATAAGCTCAAGCCCCTCAGCCTGCGATTCTATTTCCTCAAACATATCAAGCAGACGGAAAAGAGGTTTGCATACATCGTCGTTAAGACGGCTCATATATAAAATGCGTTTATTCTCGCGGGAAAGCCCAAGCTCGTCCAGAACATTTTCATAAGCACTGTCAGGTGAAAATCTTTTTGTGTCAACACCGTTTACGCTGACAATAATATTTTTGTCTTT
>JAZSKF010000199.1:0-5673 GCA_045534715.1 Clostridia bacterium
TATATTGCACAAAAGAGAAAAATTTCTGTTGGTGACAAAATGGCAGGTCGTCATGGTAACAAGGGCGTTATTTCGAGAATACTCCCTGTGGAAGACATGCCTTTCCTCGCCGATGGCACACCGCTTGAAATTGTGCTTAATCCTCTCGGCGTTCCTTCGCGTATGAACATCGGTCAGGTTCTTGAGGTGCACCTCGGTTATGCCGCAAAAGCACTTGGCTGGAAAATAGCAACACCGGTATTTGACGGTGCAAATGAGCATGATATAGAAGAATGTCTGAAAATGGCAGGATATGATGCAGACGGAAAATCTGTTCTCTATGACGGCAGAACAGGCGAACCGTTTGATAACAGAGTAACTGTTGGTTATATGCATTATATGAAACTTGCTCACCTTGTTGACGACAAGATTCACGCCCGTTCAACTGGCCCATATTCACTTGTTACTCAGCAGCCTCTCGGCGGTAAAGCCCAGTTCGGCGGCCAGAGATTTGGTGAAATGGAAGTTTGGGCACTTGAAGCGTACGGTGCTGCATATACACTTCAGGAAATACTGACAGTAAAATCTGACGACGTTGTAGGTCGTGTAAAAACTTACGAATCCATTGTTAAAGGCGACAATGTTCCTGCGCCGGGTGTTCCGGAATCTTTCAAGGTTCTTATAAAGGAATTGCAGAGCTTGGCACTGTCCCTTAAGATACTGGATGAAAACGGAAACGAAATTGAGCTTAAAGAGGAAGAGGATGACGATTTGCCACAGGCAAGTCCGGAAATTCTTGAAAGTCTTACACCTCAGAATGAAGAGGACAGAATGGAAGACTTCATAACTCCGCTTGATTTTGATGAAGAAAATGATGATTTTGATTTTGATGCAGAGGAGCCTTTCGATTTTGATGAGGAAGCACCTTTCATCATAGAAGATGTTGAAGACAGTGTTGCAGATATAAGCGATGATGTTTTCAGCACTGAAGAATTTTAAGGAGGGGGTAGAAAAATGCTTGAAAAAAACTTTGATGCAATAAAAATAGGACTTGCCTCTCCCGAACAGATAAGAGGTCTTTCAAAGGGTGAAGTAAAAAAACCCGAAACCATAAACTACAGAACATTAAAACCTGAGCGTGACGGTCTTTTCTGCGAAAGAATTTTCGGACCAACAAAGGACTGGGAATGTCACTGCGGAAAGTATAAGAGAATAAGATACAAAGGTCTTGTCTGCGACAGATGTGGTGTTGAAATCACACGTTCCAGAGTAAGACGTGAAAGAATGGGTCACATAGAGCTTGCTGCTCCGGTTTCTCATATCTGGTATTTTAAAGGTATCCCCAGCAGAATGGGTCTTATCCTCAATATGTCGCCGCGTTCACTTGAAAAAGTTCTTTACTTTGCAGCTTATGTTGTTCTCGATCCGGGAAAAACAGGTCTTGCAAAAAAAGACATTCTTTCAGAAAGCGATTATAAAGAAACTCTGGAAAAATATGGTTCCAAAAACTTCCGCGCAGGTATGGGCGCAGAAGCTATTAAAGAGCTTCTTGCTGAAATTGACCTTGACATCATGAGCGCTGAACTCCACGAGGAAATGGAAAAGTCTCAGGGTCAGAAAAAAGCCCGCATTATAAAACAGCTTGAGGTTGTTGAATCTTTCAGACTTTCAGGGAACCGTCCTGAATGGATGATTCTTGATGTTGTGCCTGTAATCCCGCCGGAAATTCGTCCTATGGTACAGCTGGACGGCGGCAGATTTGCAACATCCGACCTTAACGATTTATACAGAAGAGTTATAAACAGAAACAACCGTTTAAAGAGACTACTCGAACTTGGTGCTCCTGATATTATTGTAAGGAACGAAAAGAGAATGCTTCAGGAATCTGTTGACGCTCTTATTGACAACGGCAGAAGAGGCAAACCTGTAACAGGTCCCGGAAACAGACCCCTTAAATCCTTGTCTGATATGCTCAAAGGTAAACAGGGCCGATTCAGACAGAACCTTCTCGGTAAACGTGTTGACTATTCAGGACGTTCTGTTATCGTTGTAGGCCCCGAACTTAAGATATATCAGTGCGGACTTCCTAAGGAAATGGCACTTGAACTCTTTAAACCTTTTGTTATGAAGAAACTTGTTAACGACAGCGTTGCTCATAACATTAAAAATGCTAAGAAAAAAGTTGAAAGAGCAGATGAAAGCGTTTGGGATATCCTGGATGAAATCATAAAAGACCATCCGGTTATGCTCAACCGTGCGCCTACGCTTCACAGACTTGGTATCCAGGCATTTGAGACGGTGCTTCTTGAGGGTAGAGCTATCAGACTTCATCCGCTTGTATGTACAGCGTATAACGCTGACTTTGATGGTGACCAGATGGCTGTTCACGTTCCGCTTTCACCCGAAGCGCAGGCAGAAGCAAGATTCCTTATGCTTTCGGCAAACAACCTCTTAAAACCACAGGATGGAAAACCTGTAACAGTTCCCACACAGGACATGGTTTTAGGTAGCTTCTATCTCACGGTTGCAAGAGGCGAAACAGAACTTGCAGGTGCACAGAAACCCAAAAAGTCTCCTGTTGCCGAATTTAAATCAGCAAAAGAAGCTATGACTGCTTACAGCGAAGGAAAAATCGGTCTTTACGACGCTATTTCCGTTAAAAAAGATGTTACAAACATCTGCCGTTTAAATATGAAATCTTTTGCAACTGCAGAAGAAGCAATTAACGCTTTTGAAAATGGTGAAATAAAAGAATATGATCCTATTTTGGTTGATGTCGCAGAGGGTATAAACGGTGTTTGTGAGGATGGTAAAACAATTACTACCTATAAACATATTACAATGAAAGCCTTTGCGGACACAGAAGAAGCACTCCTTGCTTATGAAAACAAGGTTGTTTCAATACACGAACCAATTAAAGTAAGAGTTACAAAAGAAATCGACGGTGAAGAAAAATCACGCGTTATAAATGCTACAATCGGTCGACTGATATTCAACCAGGGTATTCCTCAGGACTTGGGAATTGTTGACAGAGAAAACCCTGAAACAATGTTTGATCTTGAAGTTACCTATAAAACAACCAAGAAAGAACTTGAGAAAATCATCGACAAATGTATTCAAAAACATGGTATTACAGAAACAGCTATTGTTCTTGACCAGATAAAAGCACAGGGCTTTAAATATTCAACAAGAGGCGCAATAACAGTTGGTGTATCCGACATGGAAATTCCGCCCACAAAGCCCCAGTACATCAAGAGTGCAGAAGCAAAAATTGATGAAATAACCGAGCTTTACAAAACAGGTTTCCTCACAGACGAGGAAAGATATAGCCATGTTATCGAAATCTGGAAAGAAGCTATTGATAACATAACAAAAGCTCTTATGAACAACATGGGTGAATTCAACCCGATAAGCATGATGGCAACATCAGGTGCCCGTGGTAACGTGGGCCAGATCCGTCAGCTTGCAGGTATCCGTGGTCTTATGGCGGACACAACAGGTAAATCTGTTGAAATCCCGGTTAAATCTTCTTTCCGTGAAGGTCTTGACGTTCTTGAATTCTTCATTTCCTCTCACGGTGCGAGAAAAGGTCTTGCCGATACGGCACTTCGTACTGCCGACTCCGGTTACCTCACAAGACGTCTTGTTGACGTCAGCCAGGATGTCATCATAAGAGAAGACGACTGTGGCACGCTCACAGGTGTTAAAATTTCGGCTCTTGAAAATGAAAAGCACAAAGGTGCTTCGGGAGACAGTTCAAGATATATCATTGAACCGCTTTCCGATAGAATAAGAGGCAGATATCTTGCTATGAAAACTCTTGCAGGCGAGGACAACAACATTGTTCACCCCGTAACAGGAGAACTCATCCTTGAAGCAGGCGAATTCATAACAAAAGCAAAAGCTGATGAGATAGAAAAAGCGGGAATTACAGAAATTGAAGTTCGTTCGGTAATTTCCTGTAACTCAAAAATTGGTGTTTGCTCACACTGTTACGGTGCTAACCTTGCAACAGGCGAACCGGTTAATATCGGTGAAGCGGTTGGTGTTATCGCAGCTCAGTCCATCGGTGAACCGGGTACTCAGCTCACGATGAGAACGTTCCACAGTGGTGGTATCGCGGGAGACGACATAACACAAGGTTTGCCGCGTATTGAAGAACTGTTTGAAGCAAGAAAACCGAAAGGTCAGGCAATAATTGCCGAACATTCAGGTACAGTATATATTGAAACTACTGACAAAAACCCGATTATCTGGGTTAAATCAAAGACGGCCGACGGCGAAGCTTTTGAAGAAAAGCACGAAATCCCGTATGATGCTACAATTAAAGTATCGGACGGCGACTTTGTAAATGCCGGAGACGGACTTACAGTGGGTTCAATAGCTCCTGTAGAGCTTTTAAGAGCGACAGATGCTGCAACAGTTCAGAGATATCTGTCCCAGGAAGTTCAGAAGGTTTATAAGCTCCAGGGTGTTGACATCAATGATAAGCATATAGAAGTAATCATCAGACAGATGATGCGTAAAGTTAAAATAGAAGAACCCGGTCAGTCGGGACTTTTGCAGGGGACAACAATTGATAAACGCGAATATGACGAAATTTGCGAGAAACTTGTTGCAGAAGGAAAAGAACTTCCGGTTGTAAAAGACGTTCTTCTTGGAATTACAAAAGCATCTCTGGCAACAGATTCCTTCCTTTCTGCTGCATCATTCCAGGAGACCACAAGAGTGCTCACCGACGCCGCAATCAAAGGCAAGGTTGACCCGCTCATTGGTCTTAAGGAAAATGTTATTATAGGTAAGCTTATACCGGCAGGTACAGGTATGACCAAATATAACAAAATTGATGTAAACGAAATCATAGATGCCGAAATTGCGGAATAATTCAAGAAATATGTTGACAAGTTCTGCAATTTGTAATAAAATATTAAAATGCGGTTAATTGTGTCCGGCATCTTCGGGTGCCGGAAAAAGGCTAATTAGTAAAATTTATATACACTAATTAAATTTAAAATCGGAGGTGAAATTAAGTGCCAACATTTAATCAATTGGTTAATAAGGGCAGACAGACAGCAGTAAAAAAATCGAAAGCCCCTGCACTTCAGAAGGGTATGAACACTCTTATGAAAAAGGCTACCGATAACAGCAGTCCTCAGAAAAGAGGCGTATGTACTACTGTTAAAACAATGACGCCTAAAAAGCCTAACTCAGCGCTTCGTAAGCTTGCCAGAGTAAGACTCACAAACGGTATAGAAGTATCCGCTTATATACCTGGTGTAGGTCACAACCTGCAGGAGCACAGCGTTGTTCTGATAAGAGGCGGCAGAATCAAGGACCTTCCTGGTGTAAGATATCATATCATCCGTGGAACACTTGATACTCAGGGCGTACAGGGCAGACTGCAATCCAGGTCAAAATATGGTGCTAAGAGACCTAAAGCAGCAAAGTAGTGTGAACTTTTTCGCACCCTAGTTTAATAGTGAGGCTGCGAAATTTATATATATTATAAGTTTTGAGTCAACACTATACCGACGAAAATTCGTTGGAGTACCGATGAAATCATTAAATTATGAAGGAGGGAAGTACGGTGAGAAGATCAAGTGCAGCTAAAAGAGATGTATTAGCTGCTCCAATGTATATCAGCAAGCTTGTTACAAAGCCTATCAATAATGTTATGTATGACGGTAAAAAAGG
>JAZSKF010000205.1:0-7277 GCA_045534715.1 Clostridia bacterium
GCTTGGCCTCCGACTTGCGAAAGCGGAGATATTCCGTTTAAAATAACTTTTATTTTTTTAGGATTTGCTCCAACGTCGGTAACATTTTTTGCCGCTGCCTCGGCAACAGCAATTATTCTGTCCGAGAAAAGTGCCGCCGTAGTTTTTCCAATAAGTCTTCCTATCGGACTTTTCATAAACCCACTTGGTTCAAAAACGCTGTGACGTGTGTATACTATACCTTTTACTCCCGCAAGTCTTGCAGCTATTCTTGCCGAAAGAGTCGCGTGGGAATGTACTATGTCGCAACCAAGCTTGCGGAACAGTTTAACCTGGGCAAGTATGCCTTTTAAGTTAAGCGACTGGTCTGCCACGCCCTCTGTTTCCACACACGCTACTCCCAGCTGCTCTATCTCTTTTTTAAGAAGACTTCCCTTTGGCACAACAACTGTTAAATCAAACTTTTCCCTGTCATAATTTTTGGCAAAAGTTATAATACATTTCCCCGCACCACCTATGTTAGTGTCAGAAATTATGTTAACTACTTTAAGCTTGTTCATAAACTTTTCTCCTTTTTTGAAACATCATAAAGAGCAGCTCCGAAAGCAAGCATGACAAAAAAGAAAAAGTATATCCTGTAGTTATACCATACATTGTCAAACATGCCCTGCACAAGATAACCTATCATAGCTGTTCCCAAAGCAAATGCAACCGGTCTTAGTCTCTGGCTTGTTTTAGCTGCAAAAGTAAGGCTTCTATAAAAAACAACCAAAAGTCCCAGCACTGTCAAAAGTCCCACAATACCCGTTTCAGACAAAATGTGCAGATACAGATTGTGTGCATGGGGCGCTGCAATTGCATTTAGTGAATATGCAGGATAAACGTTTCCGAAAGCCTCTGGTCCGGTGCCCACACCGCAATACCAGAAATCTTTGAGCATTCTCAGTGTTCCCTGCCATATATATACTCTGTATGATGTCGAGGTGTCTGCAGTGTTTCCTATGCTTAGAAGCCTGTCCATGATTGTCTGCGGTATAAACAGTGGAGCAAGAAGGACTGCAAAAACAAGAAGCGAAGTCAGTTTTTTGCTTGTGAACATAATAAGAAGTGCCATAGAAACCGCAATTCCAATCCAGCAGCCTCTTGAGTAGGTCAGTATCATACATGCTGCCTGGAGAGCAAAAATTACAAGATAGGATGTTTTTGTGTTATAGCTGTCGCTTTTAAGCATCAAACCAAAGGTTACCGGCATCATAAGAAGCAGATATTCTCCAAACACGTTGGGGTTACCAAAGGTGGAATAAATTCTGCCGCTGATGGTCTCAAACATTTCGGTGTCCTGCCAGGTGGTGGCTGCCTGACCGGAAAATTTCTGATAAAGTCCGTAAAGAGCCACTCCTGCAGATACAATAACAAGGAAATTGAGTATTCCAATCAGGGTTTCTTCCTGTTGCACCAACCGCCTTAAACTGTAAAAGCTTGCAACAAAAACCAGATATACCATTGTGGGCGGGATGCTCTGCATAATAGCATATGAATTAAGTACACCATACACAAGCACGCCACACATAAGCAAAATCATAATGTCAAACAAATCCACATTAACATGTTTTTCTTCGCCGTACAAATATTTTATAAATGTAACGGCGAGGAGATATATCCCCAGTCCCACAACGCCCATTGTAGGAATAAATGGGAAGCATGCGGCTATTAGTGCCACACCCACAATCGGTTTTGATAGCATAATGACCGTTCCGATTATGCCGGCGGCAACAAGCCAGCCCTCTGATACAACGGTGAAAATTCCAAAAACTGCTCCGGCAACAAGTGCAACAGTTACTGAAACATGCGGTTTTACACGTTTTCTTAAAATCACTTGTTCAGGAAGGTCAGCAAAGCCAATCCATTTTCTTATCCTGCTTCCCTCATAAAGAGATGCAAGAGAAGTGTCGATGAAAATGCCTATAATTGCAATAACTCCCAGTGCAATAGTATATGGGCCTGTCATCTGACTCATAAGACGTTTTACCACAAGTCTCACACAGGTGAAAACAAAAAGTGCCACCGAATAATATCGAATACTTATGGCATACCAGTTTTTCATTAGATGTCGCACATTTTTGAGAATGAAACTTCGTCTGGACAAAGTCCCCACCCTTTTGACAAACGGGTGAAACAAATTATGAAAAAATCCGAAAAAAGCATCTGTAATTTTTGAAACAAAACTGCTTTCAGCAGTTACCGGTTGTTTGTCAAAAAACTTGTAGAGAAAACTGTTTTTATACAGTTTCGCAAAAAAACCGGATATTTTTTCAAACAATTTATAATACAAACTGCTTAAATATGCATTTTTCAAAAATGCCCAAACCTTAAAAGCAACAGATATTATCAAACTGTCTTTAAACATCTGCTCACCCCTTTTTACGACGTGATAAAAATTCTTTTATATTTTCTGTCTCTTCAATTTTCAGTAAAAATGCGGCTATAAGATAGACCGCAACGCCTATAGCTGAAGATGCTGCGCAAAGGCCAAGTCTTGCGAGGAAACTTTCTGTCCCGATAAAACCTACCGCATACTGTCTTGAAGAATATAATGCAAGCGCCATTGCAACAGCCATAACAATTATTTTTGCAGGCTTTACAATATTTTTAAAATCAATTTTCTTTCTTAGTTTCACAAATGAGAATATGCACCATACAAAAGAGGAAACGGAAGCTGCAAGTGCAAGCCCTGCTATGCCCATCTTTTTTGAAAGCATAATGCCAAGACCCAGGTTTGTTAAAATGCCTCCTACTGCTGCTATGGTCGGCGTTTTTGTGTCCATAACAGAATAAAACGCTTTGTTCTGGATTTCCTGCAACGCAAACCATATCATTCCAAAAGAATACATTGTCATGGCAGATGTTGTCATTTTAACAGAAGTTTCGTCAAACTGACCTCTCTGGTATATTATTCTCACAATTTCCTCGCCCGAAACAATGAATATCAGCATTATGGGCAAAGTGGCAAGAATCACCCATCTGATGCTTTTTGACAAAATATCCGACCAGCCCGTTTGGTCTTTCACCGCACCAAGTCTTGAAAGTTTCGGGAATATGTAGTTTGTAACCGCCATGGAAAAGGCGGATGCTGCTATTATATAAAGCTTGTTTGCATAGTCAAGCGCTGCAACTCCGCTGCCCCCCATATGCCCCGAAGCAATCCTCATATTAACCATGGCATTTATGGGTTGAACCCAGGTTGCAAGTAAAACGGGCAGTGCAAGAACTGCTATGTTTTTAAAGCCGGAGTCTGCTATTCCTGCAGAAATCCGGTAGTTAAACCCTTTTTTTTTCGCGGGATACACCAAAATTAAAAATTGCAGAGCCCATCCCACAAGCAGAGCTGCCGAAAGTCCAAAAATCCCAAATTTATTGTTTAAAGTAAACAGATATAAAATACATACCAGATTTGATATGAGGCTCATTATTGCAGGGACTTTAAATTCGCCAAGCGACTGAAGAATTCCCACAAGAGTGAAAGCCATACCTGTAAAAATCACAAGAGGAAACATTATCCTGAGCAGCTGAGATGCAAGAACTTTTGCCTGCCCGGGAAGTCCGCCTCCCATAAGTTCTATGATCTGCGGTGTAAAAATCATTCCAACAGCAGACAAAACTGCTGTAACCACCACTACTGCATTTAAAAACCGCGATGCAAATTTGTCTGCGCGGTTTCTGCTTTCCTTTTCAGCAAACCCGTTATAAACAGGGATAAATGCAGAGGACACAGCCGACCCGAGAATCATATCAAAAAAATTCACCGGCAGCTGAGAAGCCATGGAATAAGCGCTTGCCACATAGCCTGTACCATAAAACATGGCAACTGCTGTGCCTCTTAAAAGCCCCAGCAGTTTGGACAGAACAATGGCAATAAAAATAAATCCGACTATTCCACCGCTTTTTTCTCTTTTATTCATTTTTTTGCTCCTAATTTGTTTTCTGTTCCCGTCAGAAGTCTTTTAATATTTGCACGGTGTCTTATAACAAGCATAAGCCCAAGCACCACTGCAAATACCATTTTATAGGGAACATTGTTATAATATATACAAATCCATACAGGGTACATTACCCCTGCTGTTATTGAGCCAAGCGACACATATCTTGTAAGCGCCATAATCACAAGTGCAGTGACAACGGTTGCCGTTCCGATAACGGGGTTAAGCATGATAATTATAACACCCGATGTTAAAACGCCTTTACCGCCTTTAAACCCAAAATAGATGGGAAAATTGTGCCCCAGCACCACTGCAAAAGCTGCAGCATAAACAGAAATTTCCGCAAGGAAACTGTCGGTTATGAAAGCACCTGCAAGGAAACGTGCAACAAGCACAGCAATTACTGCCTTTAAAATGTCGCCAACAACAGTAAAAATTGCCGCTTTTTTACCCAGCACCCGAAGAGTGTTGGTTGCTCCGGCATTTCCGCTGCCGTGTTTTCTTATGTCGCCAACTCCAAAGACTTTGCCCACAAGAATTGATGAGCTTATACTGCCCAGCAAATAACCCAGAATAACATCAATTGCTATAATATAATAAACGCTCATCATCTATACCTTTTTCTCCCCACGTTCTCTTATGATAAACCTGACAGGTGTCCCCTCCAGACCAAAAGCACTTCTTATCTGATTTTCAAGATATCTGATATATGAAAAATGTGCAAGGTCTTTGTTGTTAACAAAAATAACAAACGTAGGCGGTTTTGCTGAAGGCTGTGTCCCATAATAAATTTTAAGCCGTTTGCCTTTGTCTGAGGGCGGCTGAACTTTTATGGTCGCCTCGTTTATTATATCGTTGAGTGCACCTGTAGTAATTCTTTTTGAATGCATCTCAGAAACCTTGTTTATTATCGGATAAATTTTATCCACTCTCGACCCTGTTTTTGCAGAAATAAATTCAATTGGTGCATAGGTCATAAACGAAAGCTGTTCGGCCACTCTCTTTTTATATTCGTTCATGGTCGCTGTTTCTTTTTTCACAAGGTCCCATTTGTTCACAAGAACAATGCTTGCTTTTCCCTCTTCGTGAGCATAGCCCGCAATCTTTGCGTCCTGTTCGGCAATTCCTTCGTTGCCGTCCACAACGAGTAGACAAATGTCTGCTCTGTCAATTGCCGCAAGTGCTCTTATAACACTGTACTTTTCAATCTTTTCTTCTACCTTGCTTTTACGTCTTATACCTGCAGTGTCAATGAAAAGATATTTTTTTCCGTCCTTTTCAACATAGGTGTCTATTGCATCCCTGGTTGTACCGGGAATGTTGCTGACAATAACCCTCTGCTCGCCTGTAATCTGGTTTATAAGAGAAGATTTTCCGGCATTTGGCCGACCTATTACGGCAACACGGATTATATCTTCTTCCTCTTCCATATCGGAATTTTCCGGGAAAAACCTGTATGCTTCGTCCAGAAGGTCGCCAAGTCCAAGACTTTGAAGCGCCGATACTGCTACCGGGTCACCAAGTCCGAGATTATAAAATTCATAAAATTCAGGCGGCACATTACCAACCTTGTCCACTTTATTAACCGCCAGTACCACCGGTTTTTTTGATTTCTGAAGCATGGCTGCAACATCTGCATCTGCAGCCGTTACTCCTGTAGTAACATCCACTACAAATATTATTACATGCGCATTTTCAATGGCAGCCTGTGCCTGACGGCGCATCTGCACCAGCATTTCATCATCGCTGGTAGGTTCTATTCCACCTGTATCTATCATTAAAAAGGGCACGCTTCTCCATTCGGCATCTGCATAAATTCTGTCTCTTGTGACACCGGGGGTGTCTTCAACAATAGAAATTTTCTTTCCGACAAGTCTGTTGAAAAGTGCAGATTTACCAACATTCGGGCGCCCCACAATCGCTACTATAGGCTTCATATTTTTCCGCCTTTCCGTCTGCAAAATTTCCTTTTAAGCATTCTGTCTGCAGACCGACAAAACGCCATTTTAATCATCTTATTATTATACTTTAATTTTCCGTTTTTGTCAACTTTCGTATAAGGTCGCCACCATCTCCGTCAACAGTGCAGATTTCCACTCCGAGAGTCTGTCCCAACATATCGGTTGTAACATCGTCCAGAAAGACATTTTCTCCGTCACGAAGCATGGACGATGAAATATATAAAGTCTCTCCAAGACGCTTGTCCTTCAGCCCCTCTATAATATCCTTGCCGCACAAAAGACCCGTAACAGTTATATTTTTCCCAAAGGTTTTGTTTTCTATCATATACACATTTATTTTAAGGTTTTTTGCCTTTTCTTCCAGCTTTTCTGCAAGCTCGCACATAAACTGGTATGCCGCCACGCCGGTAGCAATGCTCACTTCACGGGGAGTTTCGGAAGGACAAACGTTTGGAAGCTCAAGGTAAAACTCTTCTTTCATCGAGGCAAGAAGCCCGACACCATTTTCAATCTGCGGGAAATCTTCATATTCTTCTGCATCAGGAATTTCTTTTTCCGCTTTAAGATAAAACTCGTCAGCAAGATATACAAGCCTTGTTCCATGCTTTCCCAAAAAGTCCTTTTGGAAACTTTCCACCACAGATATGGTTTCTGCCGCACTTTCTTTGTCAAACGGTTTTAAAGGATAGAGTCCTCCGCGGTGGTCGGACAGGCCGACTGGCACCACCGAAACGGAATATACGCTTGGATACATTTCCCCCAGCGTTTTTATACTTTCTTTAAGTACCTTGCCGTCATTTACCTCTCTGCAAAGCACTATCTGACAATTCATTACAATGCCGCTATCTGCAAATTTTTTCATTATTTGGGCCACATTGCCCGCCTTTTTGTTACCCATCATAAAGCAACGGACTTCCGGGTCGGTTGCATGGACAGAAATGTTTATGGGGCTAACTCTCATTCTGCAGAGGCTTTCAATGTCTTTGTCCGACAAGTTTGTGAGCGTTACATAGTTGCCTTGCAAAAAGGAAAGTCTTGAATCGTCATCTTTGAAATAGAGAGTTTTTCTCATACCTTTGGGCAGTTGGTCTATAAAGCAGAAAATGCATTTGTTTGAGCAGGCGCGGGCAGGACCAAGCAAGGGATATTCAAATTCTATCCCCAAATCTTCATACTCGTCTTTTTCTATCTCAATAATTTCTCTGCTGCCGTCCTCTTTTAAAATTTCAATCTCGATTTCCTCTGATGCCGTGAGAAATTTGTATTGTAAAATATCTGTTAGCCTTTCTCCGCAGATTTTTTCAAGACTATCACCCGGCACAATACCTATTTCAAGTCGGAGGCCAAGCGGTCTTAGGAA
>JAZSKF010000019.1:0-1939 GCA_045534715.1 Clostridia bacterium
GTGAAAGCACAGGCGATATGGCTGTTAAATCCATTGTAATAGTGGATTTGAGCAAAGAGATTTCAGAGGGAACTTTTTCTGCAGTTAAGAGAGATTTTACGCTCATACCCGACAAAGAGGGCTCGTCCGAGTATGCCTATACTTACAGCGGTAATTTCAATGTTGCAGGCGAAAAGATGTTCGGACAGGCAACCACGCAGGACAACTGGGAAAGCTGTCAATTTAACGAAAATGTTTAATATTTTAACAGATAAATTACCTGATTTCGTGACGGTTGACGGAGAAAAATGCCTACTTAACACAGATTTTAAAGTCTGGATAAATTTTGAGATTATCCTGTCGGACAAAGAAAAATCTGATGTGCAAAAGCTTGCGGAAATATTGCCGCTTTGTTTTAGAAAACTACCGTCAAATATTGAAAAAGCATGGCAAGCCTGCACGAAATTTTATTGTGGCGGTGAAAGGAAAAAAGGAGAGGGAGAAAAAACTTTCTCCCGCCCTCTTTACAGTTTCAAATATGATGCGGGTCTTATTTTTTCTGCTTTTTATGAAAAATACAATATTGATTTAAATGAGCGCTCTATGCATTGGTTTAAATTCAGGCAGCTTTTCCTACAGCTTGGAAATGGAAACAGCTTTGACGAGGTTTTACAAAGCAGATGCGTGAGTCTTTCAGACATAAAAGACCCCATGCAGAAAAAGAAAATGATGGCACTTAAAAGAATTTATGCTTTGCCTGATATTAGAACAGAGCAGGAAAAAAACAATGATATTGTTTGTGCACTCGAGTCCATTTTCTAAAAAACACGGCACAAAAGAAAGGGGAATAATATGGCACAAGAAAAAATTGCTATGAGTAAATTCAGATCCAGTCTTTCAAAAATAAGCCGGCTTGCAAAGACAGGATATAAATCAATTACTTCGGTTGCATCGCAGATCATATCCACAGTAACATCCATAGCATCTAAAATAGCAGTTGTCCGCGATACAAGCTATAGTTTGCCGGGCGGAGCAAATGAAAATACAAATTACAACAAAATATATGAAGAAGCATCTGCTGCAGAGGAAAAATTTTTAAACCAGAGTCTGCAGAACATAAATGCTTACAAAGACGAAGTTATTTTTGACATATACCGGGTGGGAGATGCTCTTTCACAAAATAGTGAAGCCATTGCATACTCGCTTATAAAAGAGGTTAAAAAAGCTTTTGCAGACGTAAGTGACGACTTTTTTGCATGTGGCAATGAGGTGGGAACCGGTTTTGGAGCAGGACTTATTTTAAGTACTGAAAAAGCTATTGAAGATGCAAAGTCGCTGATGCAGTCGGCAATGGCGGAAATTGCTGCTATGATGGATTATCGCAGCTATGCAAGCTACACAAATTCAAGTGTAACATACAGCAGTCCAAGCTATAATTTCTATGGCAGCGGACAAACGGTGAGCGAACAGCTTAATGAAGCACGGCAGTCGCAGATTATAAATGAGCTGAGAGGTATAAAAATATGAAAATGTATTTTGAAAATGAACTTGGCAGAGTGGATTTGTTTTTTGGCGGAAATGGCACCGTCAGGGTCACGGGTGTAACAGGACTGGGCAACGCCGAAGAGGAATATAAAACAGTTTCCTTTGCCGGCAGGGACGGGCACAGGACCTTGTCAAAAACAGCTTGTCCCAGAACAATCATAATAAGCGGCGATTTAAAGACGGCAAACAGGGAAGAAATGCTGAATTTTTTCAAGGTTTTAGGGTTAAGCGGTGAACTGGTGCTAGACTTTAAAGACAGAAAGAGGAAAATATTCTGTAATCAGGTAAAACTTGCTGACGGCGTAAGAAAAGGGATTTTTATGAACTTTGTTCTGACGCTTGTGGCGGATGAACCCTATTTTACAGATATGGAAAGAATTGAATGGTCGGCATACGACAGGGAAAAACTGATAAA
>JAZSKF010000128.1:0-2056 GCA_045534715.1 Clostridia bacterium
GGAGAAATTGACGGTTTTATTAACGAATATTTAAAATGCCAGAGTCTGGGAAACCTTATGGAAAAATAAAAAACACGGAGGAACTTCATCTATGCTGGTTATGATTAAACCTGAATATATATGGCTTTTTGCTGCCATTGTTTTATTCATTATAGAAGCAATTTCTGTTAATCTTATTACAATTTGGCTTGGATTTGGTTCACTCGCTGCCATGGTATCTGCGGTTTTTGGCGCATCTCCCCTGCTACAGATTGCTATTTTTGTTTTGACTTTTCTGGTGCTAATTATTTTTGTTCGACCGGCTGTTAAGCACAGACTTAAAAAAACAACTGTGAATTTAAGTTTGTACGTCGGGAAATCGGCTATCGTTGTTGAAAAAATTGACAACATCAGCAAAATCGGCAAAATTAAGATTGACGGAAATATTTTACCGGCATGCTCGGACAGTGGTCTTATAATAAAAGAGCGCGAGGTAGTTGATATCAAAAACATTTCGGACAATACACTTATTGTTAAGATAAAAGGAATGTAACCATATAGAATTTAGGAGGACAATCATGACAAAAATTTCAAAAGTACTTGCATTTGATTTTGGCGCATCAAGCGGGAGAGCTCTTCTTTTTAAATTTGACGGCAAAAAAATTGAAATGGAGGAAATGCACAGGTTTTCAAACGACCCCGTGCTTGTTTCAGGTACATATCGTTGGGACACTCTTCGTCTTTTTCACGAAATTAAACAGGGTATTTTAAATACCATTAACAGCGGTAATGCAGATTTTGAGTCTATAGGTATAGATACCTGGGGTGTTGACTTTGGACTTTTTGATAAAAATGGTCAGCTCATTTCCACCCCCTACCACTATCGTGACACAAGAACTGACGGAATGATTGAAAAAGCAGATGAACTTATAGGAAAAAAATATATTTTTGACCAAACCGGAATTCAGTTTAACTTTTTCAACACAATTTTCCAGCTTCTTTCTTTATCGCAATCGGACGACCCAACGCTTAAAATTGCAGAAAAACTGTTGTTCACTCCCGATATTTTCAACTATTTTCTTACAGGTGAAATGAAAAATGAATATACCATTTCTTCAACTTCGCAGCTTCTTAACCCTTATACAAAAGAGTGGAACGAAGACCTTATAGAAAAAATCGGAATAGATAAAAAAATCTTCTGCGACATAGTTCATCCCGGTAATATAGTCGGATATCTTTCAGACGAACTGTGCGAAGAGTTGGGCGCACCTAAAGTTCCTGTTGTTGCAGTTGGTTCGCATGACACGGCTTCTGCAGTTGCTTCTGTTCCGGCAGATGGCAGCTATGACTATGCTTACATAAGCAGCGGCACATGGGCTCTTTTAGGTGTTGAAAACGATGAACCGGTTATAACAGATAAAAGCTATAAATATGATTTTACAAACGAAGGCGGCGTAGAAAACAAAATCCGCTTCTTAAAAAATATAATGGGTCTCTGGATTATCCAGGAAAGCAGACGCCAATGGAAACGCGAAGGAAAAGATTTCTCCTTTGATGCTCTGGAAAAAGCAGCGTGGGAAGCAAAACCATTTGAAAGTTTTATTGACCCTGACAACTCTGCTTTTGCCGGTCCCGGTAATATGCCAAAAAAAATCCGTGAATACTGCAAAAACACATCTCAAAAAGTTCCGGAAACTGAAGGCGAAATTATACGTTGTATAGCACAGAGTCTTGCAATGAAATGTGCTTATGCCGTTAAAGGTATGGAAGATACGCTTGATAAAAATCTTGATGTTATACATATGATTGGCGGCGGAATTAAAGACACCATGGTTTGCAGCTTTATTTCCTGTGCTACCGGCAAAAAGGTTATTGCAGGTCCTGTTGAAGCTACCGGCACAGGAAACGCTTTAATGCAGCTTAAAACGCTCGGAAAAATCGGTTCTTTAAAAGAAGCAAGACAGGTTGTTAAAAATTCTTTCGATACAAAGGAATATTATCCGCAAGACCGGGAACTCTGGGAAGAAGCATATAACAGATTCCTTACGGTTACAGGACTTAAATAATTTTAAAAAGA
>JAZSKF010000003.1:0-2368 GCA_045534715.1 Clostridia bacterium
GCTTGCAGCAGTTCAAATTGGTAATGCCACTGGATTTATAAATACAAAAGGTAAGCTTGTTATTCCCTGCGAGTATGCAAACAATGCAATTTATCAGTTCAAATCGGGTCTTTGCAATGTTATGAGTTATTTGGATGATGAGAAAAAACATATATGTTACTACATCAACAAAAATGGTGAAAAAGCCATAGATGACGAGTTCGAATATTGTATGCCTTTTAGTGAAGAACGTGCTTTTGTTTCAAAAGACGGAATCTGGTACATAATAGATATTGATGGAAATAGAGTTGGAGATCTTGAATTTGGTCCATACGATAAAATGGCACCTTCTGTGTTTAAAGAAGGATATGCAGTTGTCATTTATGACGGCAAATATGGCATTGTTGACCGTGACGGAAACTTTTCAGTGAAACCAAAATATAAGATGATTTCAGATATTTTTGACGGTTGTGCAGTTTTCAAACAAAACGGACTATACGGATATCTTGATGTAAAAGGGTCTGTTATAATTGCACCAAGGTTTGAAACTCTTGGTAATTATAAGAATGGATATGCAGTATATTCAGACGACCAGAAGTTTGGTGTTGTCGACAGGGGTGCAAACATTATTGTGTCTCCTGAATATGAAAATATTGTTCTGCTTGATAACGGTCTTATTAAGGCATCGAAAAATGAAAGTGACTTTTTATACTTAAACAAATATGGAAAGGTTATCTGGTCGGGCGCTGAAGAATAGGAAAGAGGTACTGTATTGGAAAATGTTATAATTGCAACTTTGGTTTCGAAGGTTATTTCTCTTCCTTTCATTTTTATCTGTCTGACAGTTCATGAGTTTTCTCATGGATTTATGGCTTACAGATTGGGAGATACAACGGCAAAGGAAGCAGGAAGACTTACATTAAACCCTATTTCACATATTGACTGGCTTGGCGTTTTGGCTATGCTTTTTCTTGGGTTTGGTTGGGCAAAACCTGTTCCGGTAAACCCATACCGGTTTAAAAAAGCAGGAGCCCGCGGAATTGTGTGGGTAAGTCTTGCCGGTCCGGTTTCCAACATTCTTTTTGCCTTTTTGACGCTGATTGTATGGAATGTATTGGTTTTATTTGCAGGTGATATTGCGGCAAACTACTATGTCAGTACAATTATTTCAACAATTGTCAGCTTAAACATAGGTCTTGCAGTTTTTAATCTTATTCCTATACCGCCGCTTGATGGGTCAAAGGTTTTAGAATATTTTTTACCCTATTCTGCAAGAAGTTGGATGGCAAAAAACGGGAATGTATTATATTTAATAATGATGCTTGCTGTTTTCAGCGGCGTTTTCAGCAGAATTATATCGCCGGCGATAGGTTTAATTTTTACTTTGCTTTATAGGTGTGCACGCTTTATCATATTTTTGTTTGTGTAGGAGGAGAGGCTGACAGATGGAAGTTACGTTTAAGATTGAGACTTTTGAAGGCCCTCTTGACCTATTGCTTCACTTGATTCAAAAAAACAAGATGAACATAACGGATATACCTATTGCAGAAATTACTGCGCAATATCTTGAATATCTTGATAAAATGAAACAGTTTGATATGGAAATAACAGGAGAATTTCTTGTTATGGCAGCAACACTTTTGTACATCAAATCAAAAATGCTTTTGCCAAAGACAGAAGAAGATAAAGAAGAGGGCGACCCCAGGGCAGAACTTGTGGACAGGCTTATTGAATATGCAAAATATAGGGAAGCAGTTGAATTTTTGACTCCAAGACAAGAGTCGGGAAAGTATATGTTTGGCAAACAACCTGACAATGTTAAACTGCCTAAAGTTCGTTATGTGGACGCTAAATTTCCCATTTCGCTGCTCATTGAAGCTTTTGCGAATGTTATGGAAAATCAGGAACTTAGAAAGCCTATAAAAAAAGAATCTTTTGATGTTATAGTACAGAGAGAGGTTGTAACTGTTTCTGAGTGTATAAAGAAAATCTTTAGAATGTTTGAACTTAAGGTGGATATTTATTTTAAAGAATTTTTTGAAGATGTTACAACAAGGGCTCAGGCCGTTTCGACTTTTCTTGCAATTCTTGAACTTATGCGACATGGTTCGATGATTATTGTAAGTGATACAGATGGATTATTATTTAATTTAAGTGGTGAAGAAAATGAATTTGACTGGACTGGCAGCGACTATTGAAGCATTGCTTTTTGCAGCGGGGAAACCGCTTGAAATTGCTGAAATGGTCGAAATTACAGAGCAAACAGAAATAAATGTTCTTGAAGCAATTAAATTTCTTAAAGATAGGCTTGAAAAAGAAGATAGCGGAATTTGTCTCATAAAGCTCGAAAATGCTTATCAGCTTACAACAAAACCGGCATACTATGAAT
>JAZSKF010000124.1:0-2073 GCA_045534715.1 Clostridia bacterium
TGGGAGTCGGAAATTATGCGATACATATTCTCAAGCCCCGTCTTGTTTTTTGCAATCATTATAAAATGATAATATTTAGCTTTTTTCTCATCGCCGCAAAGAGAGGTGTTGAGAAGGTCAATTTCGGTTATTTTCCGTTCCCGCAGAATTGAAAAACAACGTTTTAATATTTCTGCGGTGGCTTCGGCATCGTCTACTGCTCGGTGATGATTGGGCAGAGAAATATTAAGATGTTTAACCATTGCTGCAAGGCCGTGTTTTTTTATGGAAGTAAAAAGTGCACGGCAAAGCTCAAGGGTATCAACATAACAGTAATCAAAGGGAAGTCCTAAGTTTTCATATACGACCCGCATAAACCCAACGTCAAAGTTTGCGTTGTGTGCAACAAGAACACAACCGGAACAAAACTTTTCAAACTCGGCCGCAACCTGTGCAATGTCGGGAGCAGCGGACACCATTTCGTCGGTTATGCTTGTAAGCTCGGTTATAACCTCGGGAATGTGTTTTCCGGGGTTGACAAAAGAAGAAAATCTGTCAACAATTTCGCCGCCCGAAAGTTTGACAGCGCCAATTTCTATAATAGAATCATTCACAGGCGAAAACCCTGTGGTTTCAAGGTCAAAAACAACAAAAGAAGAATCCAGAGTATAGTCTTCTTTTACGTTATAGGCAATGTTAAGCTCGTCGCTGCGCAAATAGCCCTCTACGCCATAAAGAATTTTTATACCTCTTTTTCTTGCTGCCGAAAAAGCATCCGGGAAAGCCTGGGCAACACCGTGGTCGGTGATGGCAATGGCTTTGTGTCCCCAGTCGGCAGCCCGGTTTATAAGGTCTGTTGCCGAGGAAACACCGTCCATGGCGGACATTTTTGTGTGCAGGTGAAGTTCTACTCTTTTTGTTTCAGCATCGTCCGTCTTAACCTCTTTTTCCATCAGATTGATATTGGACGCCATAAGGACGAGCTCGTTATCAAATTCGTCAAACACAACACGTCCGGAAAGAGCAATATACGCACCTTTTTTAAGGCCTGATAGCAGTTTGTCCAGCCGGGCTTGTGCCTTTTCTTTCTTTTCCTCGTCGGCATCTTCCTTTGCACCCTCAAAAAGTTTCACTTTAATGGAACTTGTGTAGTCAGTAACGGCAAAAGAAACAATGACTCTGCCGGTTTTTGCCAGCTTTGTGTCGACAAACAAAACGTCGCCCCGGACGGTAACATCTTTCATTTCGGTTGTTATGGAAAGAATAGGCACCGGCTCCAAAGAAGAAATGTTCCGCCCCTTTAAAATTTTGCGGTATTCCGCTTCGGGAGGAGTGGGGACGCTAATTTCGGGCATAGGAATTTCCGCCACCGGTTTTTCTTTCGGGGCGGGAGGGGTATATACAAAATCTTCCACGGAGGGAAGTTCAAGCTTTTCTTTTCCGCAGACAAAAACAACTTTTATGTGTCTTAAGGTTTCCTCAAAAACAAGGGACTCTATAAGAGAAGCACATTTTCCGCTTTTAAGCAGGTCAAGACAGTCTGTTTTGGTGGTTATTTTAAGCGTGTCTTCCGAGAAGTTTACCGCTGCTCCCGAAAGCAAACAGTGGGAAAGAGCAAATTTTTCGGAAATTTTGTCTGTGATATATGAAAAATAATCAGCAAATGATTTATTATCAAAGGCAAGGGAAGAATAGTCAAAGGAAAAGTATACTTTAATGTCGGGATATTCTTTTATTGCAACAGAAAGAAGAGCCTTAACATCTTTTGCCGACAAGAAACGGCTTGGAGCAAGGCAAATTTCCATTCGTCCCTCTTTTGTGAAAAACCGTGCTTTTTTAATTTCAATCTTGTTAAATGAATCAATCGGACAGGAGCTGCCCAGCAGGTCTGTGATAGGTGGCATGATATAACATCCTTAAAATATAATATATATTTTATGGTATCACAAACAGAGAAAAATTTCAATAGTAATTAGTCCAAAAAGGCAAAGAAAACAAAATTTTTTGTTTGACACCAAAAGGTCTGATATGATAGAATAAAAATACAAAAAAGAATGGGAAATGATTATGAAAAAACAGGAACTTATAAAATAT
>JAZSKF010000070.1:0-6660 GCA_045534715.1 Clostridia bacterium
TTTCATAATTTATTACATCTCCTTGATTTTTCTTTGGTTAATTCATAATAGGTTTATTATAACATACTAACATAAAATTAGCAATATCATTTTTACTCACGTTGCAAGAAAGATGTTAAAATTTTCACAAAATCTTCACATTTTCTTGACATGATTTCCTCATTCATATATTATTGTATATTATAATAGAACTTATTTTCGAAAGGCGTGAAAAAAATGGAATTAAAAAAGCCTGTTAAAGACATTTTCGAAAAAATAAAAATTTCAGCCGAAAACTTTAAAGGATTGTCCAAAAAGAAAAAAATTCTTATTATAGCCTGTGCGGCTCTTGTGATTGCAGCCGGAATATTTGGTGTGTCTGCAGGAAAAAACAAAAACGGTCCTGTCCTTGTAGGAACAGAGAGCAAAGCGGAAAGAATGGACATTACCTCCTCCATTACCGGCTCTGCCGTTGTAATGCCAAAAGACCAGTATTCTATCACCGCTCTTGTTTCGGGTGATGTGCTTTCTGCAAATTTTGAGCAGGGCGACATTGTTAACGAGGGAGATGTTTTATATCAGATTGACTCTTCCGATGCAAGAACCACCATTGAGAATGCAAATATCAGCTATCAGCGTTCTCAGATGGACTACAACAAGGCCGCAGAAAAATACAACAATTTAACTGTGAAATCAAATATGTCGGGTGTTGTTGAGACAGTCTATGTGAAAGAGGGAGTATCCGTAAACGCCGGTGCAAAAATAGCAGATATTTATGACGATTCCTGGTTCACTTTAAGTCTTACATTCAACGATGCCGATGCAGAAAATATTTATGTCGGACAAAAAGCAGATGTCAGAATATCTTCAAACGGCGAAATAATTCCCGGCACAGTTATGGATGTTAATTCCCGCGGGTATGCTGCCCAGGGTAACACAATGGTCAGAACTGTTAAAATCAAAGTTAAAAACCCCGGTGTTCTGACAAATGCAGAATCTGCAACAGCAATCATAGGCGGACACGCTTCAAGCGGGGTCGGAACATTTGAATACATATCGGAAAAAACAATTACAGCCGAGGTTTCGGGCGATATCAGCGCAGTATATATTAGCAAAGGATCTCGTGTTTTACGCGGCACAAGTTTGGTTAGCATTGACAGTGATGATATAAAAGACGGTCTCACTTCCTCAGAGCTTTCTCTTAAATCATCACAGCTTTCTCTGCAAAACGCACAGGACAGACTTGACGACTATACTATCACTGCACCAATTTCCGGAACTGTTGTAACAAAAAATATTAAAGCAGGCGACAAACTGGACAATTCAAACATGCAAACCGAAATGGCAGTTATTTACGATATGTCAAGTCTTGAATGCGAGCTTGCTGTTGATGAGCTGGACATAAAAAACGTGGAAGTGGACCAACCCGTTATAATTACGTCAGATGCAGTTGAAGGAAAAAGATACAACGGGAAGGTTACAAACGTTTCTGTAAACGGAACCACCTCCGGCGGAGTTACCACCTATCCGGTAACAATTGTTATCACCGATTTTGACGACGATTTGCTCCCAGGAATGAACATAGATGTTGAAATAATCACTTCAAAAGCAAAGGATGTTCTGGCGGTGCCCGTTTCAGCAGTAAACCGCGGAAATACTGTCTATGTCAAAGGAGAAAAAACAAGCGCCGACGATAATGCCCCGGACGGATTTAAATCTGTCAAAGTAGAAACCGGGGCATATAACAACCAGTATATTGAAATAAAATCCGGTCTTAGTAAGGGCGATGTTGTATATATCCCGCAAGTCCAGTCAACAGGCGAAAGAACCGGTTTCCCCGGCATGACAGGAATGCCGGGCGGAATGTCCGGCGGTATGCCAAGTGGCAGTGGAATGCCGGGGGGAATGTCAGACGGTATGCGCAGCGGTGGCATGAGATAAAATCAAAGGAGGATTTCAAATGGAACAACGCACTGAAAGTATGCCTTTGGTCAAGTTTCAGGACATATACAAAATATATACAATGGGAGACAGCGAAGTTCGGGCTTTGGACGGAGTTTCATTTTCAATTTATAACGGAGAATTTGTGGCAATCATCGGTCAGTCGGGTAGCGGCAAATCCACTTGTATGAACATTATCGGTTGTCTGGACGTTCCCACTTCGGGTAAATACTTTTTGAAAGGCGACGATGTCAGTAAATTAACTGACGATGAGCAGGCGGAAATCAGAAACAAAGCGCTTGGTTTCATTTTTCAGCAATATAATTTGCTTCCAAAACTTGATGTTCTGGAAAACGTCAAACTTCCGCTTTTATACAAAGGGCTTTCTGACAAAGAGCAGGAAAAACGTGCAACGGAGGCATTAAAACGCGTGGGCATTGAAAACAAAGTGCACCATAAACCGTCACAACTTTCGGGTGGTCAGCAACAAAGAGTGTCTATAGCCCGTGCGCTGGCAGGCTCCCCGTCTGTTATCCTGGCAGATGAGCCGACAGGCGCACTCGATTCCAAAACAAGCAAAGAAGTAATAGATTTCCTGATTGAATTAAACAATCAAGGACACACCATAGTTTTAATTACACATGATAACTCAATTGCTTCAAGGGCAAAACGCGTCATCAGAATACACGACGGAAAAATAATCTATGACGGAGATGCAATGGGTGATGAAATAATAAAATCCACCCTTCTCATTAGGCAAAAAGAGGAGGCCCGGAAATGAAATTTTCTAAAACTGTGCACCTTGCACTTTCAAGTATCAGGTCCAATAAAATGCGTTCTTTCCTCACAATGCTCGGAATTATTATCGGTGTTGCAGCTGTGATTATTCTGGTGAGTATTATGGACGGCGTTACCGGTCAAGTGTCCGACATATTCGAGGGGTTTGGAGCAAATAATATAACTGTTTCGATAACCTCCCGCGGCAGCACAAGATATGTGGAGCCGGAAAATTTATATGAACTTATCGACAAGCACAAAGACTTATATGCCTACTGTTCACCAAAGGTTACAACCTCAGCAAATATAAAATCTCCCGGCAGCTCGGACAGTTCAAATGCAATGGTTACAGGCGTTGATGAAACTTATGATGAAATTGACGGGCTGGTAACCGAGCAGGGACGGTTTTTGCAATATGTGGACATTGATAAACTTTTAAAGGTTTGTGTGATAGGTACATATTATGAGCAGGAATATTACGGCAGGGGAAAAGCCGTGGGACAAACCATAAAAATAAACGGCGAGCCCTATACCATAGTTGGCGTACTGGAAGAGCAGGGCGACTCGTCCGAAGGTTCGGCTGACCAGTGCCTGTATGTTCCATACACAAATGCAGCCAAGATGTCCTGGAACAGATCAGTTAATTCCTATGTGCTTTCTATGAAAGATACAAATAACATGACAAGAGCAAAGGCAATTCTTGAGGCTAAGCTTACCGAAATTTTAGGCAGCAATAATTTTTATCAAATTATTGCCACACAGGAAATTTTAAATGAAATGAACAATATTATGGATACTCTAAAAGGTGCTTTGGTACTCATTGCAGGAATTTCCCTTCTGGTTGGCGGCATTGGTATTATGAATATAATGCTTGTGTCTGTTACAGAAAGAACAAAGGAAATAGGCATCAGGAAATCTCTTGGCGCCAAGAAAAAACATATTAAACAGCAGTTTGTTATAGAAGCAGGTACAATCAGCGGAATTGGGGGCATTGCGGGAATATTGCTTGGCGGCATCGTCGCTTTTCTCATCGGCAAGCTTATGAATCTAACAGTTGTTCCCTCTGTTTCGGCAATTATACTTTCTTTCAGTGTATCCGTGGGCATTGGTATTATTTTCGGCTTTTTGCCCGCAAAAAACGCAGCCAACCTCAATCCGATAGATGCACTGCGTTTTGAATAACTTTTAAAAAGGAGAAAATATTTATGAAAAAAATATTGACCTTGTTTATATCAGTCTTAATGTTGTTTTCAGCGTTTGGATTAACTGTGTCTGCAGCCACAAGTTATGAAGCTGAGCTTTTGTCCGCACTGTCCATTATGCATGGCGATCCGGACGGCAATATGCGATATTACGACTATGTTTCCCGCGCAGAATGTGCAAAAATCGTCGTTGCAGCTTCCGCTTTCCGTGATTCTGTGGATATGGAAAGCAAGCGGTCACCTTTTAAAGATGTCACTTCCGACCACTGGGCAGCACCCTATGTTACAGTTGGCATTAAAAACGGTCTTTTTAAAGGGTATTTTGATGCTACATTCCGTCCGTCAAACACCGTTTTGTATGAAGAAGCCATAACAATGCTTCTGCGGGTTTTGGATTATACCGACGAGGATGTGGGAACTGACTGGCCATACGACCAGATCAATATGGCAAAAAAGATTGGTATGCTTGACGGCGTGAACAAATCTTCCAGCCAGCCGCTGACACGGCGTGACATTTCAAAAATGGTCTACAACACATTAAACGCAAAAGCAAAAGGTTCACAGGAGACATATCTTTCTTCTTTCAACAGAACCATCGGTCCTATAACCGTTCTTTCGCCCGACTGGTATGAAGAATTTGGCGCAGATTCTTCTTTAAGAGTAATGCGCGACGGCGAAACTTCCTCTCTTTCTGCAGTTATGACAAATGATATTGCATATTATATGCCGGAATATAAAACTGCTCTTGTATATTCAAAAAAAGTTACCGGCATTTATGAAAGTGCCACCCCCAACAAAGATGCTCCCGTTTCCGTAACCGTGTCGGGCATTACATATAACATCGAAGGGGACGATGCCTATTCCAACCTGTCTTCCGGCGGCGACTTTAATTACGGCGACACCGTTACTCTGTTGCTTGGAAAGTCGGGTGATGTCGCCGGGGTTGCTGTAAGCAGCAAAGAAAACGACACAGTTTATGGCTTTTTATCCGCCGTAGGGACAAAAGAAACAACCGTTTCAGGGACAAAGGTCACAAAGTCATTTGTTAAGGTTATTCTCCCAAACGGCGACTCCCGAGAATATATTACAAACAAAAACTATGACTCTTATTTAAACAGCGTTGTCTCTGTTAAATTAGTGGACGGAATTGCAACGGTTTCTTTAAAGACAGCAAACCACAATGTTTCAGGAACTGTTACATGGGATTCAAATTCTCGCAAAATAGGTTCACACACTCTTGCAGACGATGTAGATATTATCGAAACATCTACTGTAAGAGCTTATGAAAGCGCCACCGTAGCGTCTGTTTATCCTCAGCGGCTTAACGGAATAAGAATATCAGCCAACGACATTTTGTATGTGTCAAAAAACTCTGACGGAAACATTGATTCGCTCATTTTAAATGATATAACCGGTGACATTCACACCTACGGCATAGTAACTAAAGTGAAAAACGATAACAATGCCTCATCCGCCGGCAATTATGAATATTTGGTAAGTGGCGTGAAAAACACCATATCCGGACAAAACACATCTTTTGCCGTGTCGGTAGGTCAGGGTGTAAAAATAGAAAGCAATGGAAAAGGGATATCATCAATGACAGCGCTTTCTGCTCTTCCCTCCAACAAAATTACTGATATAAACGGTTCTTTTATCAGTTTGGGAGAGAAGACCTACGTTATGTCTGACAGTGTGCAGATATATCTTAAAGAGTCTTTCTCTCACCCTTACAGTATGATTAGCTTAGACGAACTATCAGATCTTTACGTTGACTATCATGCATCTGTATATACTGACAGGGCCTTGTCGGCAGGTGGAAGAATTCGCGTAATTGTTCTTTCAAAATAATAAAAAAGAAGTTCCGGTTTAGGTGGGTAGCGATAAGGAAGTATTAAGAATATTACTATCTACCGACAAGCAGGGTGTAAAAGCAAAACAAGCATATCGCTTTTTAGGCGGTATGCTTGTTTGCGTTTGTATGGGGTAAAATGTCACGCAATAGAGGTTAAAAAATGCCCTTTTTATGCGGTTTTTAAAGTCCAAAACAGACAAGGAATGGTTTTATATTCAAAGCCTCAAAAACGGGCTTCTATCGTTCCACCTTTATATTCGTTCAGAGCAAAAATTTGTTATTATTTGCATAATCAAATAAAATTCGCGTTATATTTGACATAACATTATAAATAGCAGTTTCTAATTCAATATACTCACTTTCAGACACGCCTAACCGTGAACCACCATGAGCAATACCATTTCTTTTATTTACTAGTTTGTCAATATTTCTCTCGAACGGTTCAAATACATCTAACGGTAACCCTACTTTGTATAGGTTCTTTTTTAGAACTATGTACCACATATTTGATTCTGTATCGATTATATCGTCTTCAATCTGCACAGTTTGTGATTTAAAATCTTCCATCGACGCAATCAGATCTACTCTCCGTGCAAAACGATGAAGAACGGTATCATCAGGTAGTTTTCTTTTAAATACTTTCGATTTTTTGTCTAAACTATCGTAAGCATTTAGTTCTTTATGCATACTTGCGGCAATAATATTAGCATTAACTTTATTTCTTTCTATTTGCTGTGAATTAATATATTGTATATATGTTTGCAGACTAATCTTTGTAAATCCTTCAAAATGTGAATAAAGCATTAGTATTAAACTTTTTCTATATTTCTCTTTATCATTAGCGTTTGAGATATTTCAAAGCTGATTCTTAAAAAAAGCTAATTCTTCTTGACACCATGCTAATTCCTC
>JAZSKF010000154.1:0-2080 GCA_045534715.1 Clostridia bacterium
GACTGCTGTTGCGGTGAGCACGAACACGAGCACGAACATCACCACGAAGACTGTTGTTGCGGTGGCCACGAACACCATCACGAGCATCACGAACACCATCACGGAGAAGAATGTTCCTGCGGGTGCGGTGGGCATCACCATCATCACGACGCTGACGAGGCTTTTGTGTCCTGGGGAACTGAAACCGCAAAGGCTTTCTCAAGGTCTGAGCTTGAGGAAATTCTTAACAGCCTTGACACAGGCGAATACGGAATTGTTCTTCGCGGAAAGGGTATTGTCAGAGGCGAAAACGATTGGATTTGCTTTGACTATGTGCCGGGCGAGTTTGAAATCCGCGACGGCTCACCTGACTACACCGGCAAGGTTTGTGTTATCGGCTCTAATCTTGCGCAAGTTAAGCTTGAAGAGCTGTTTGCTATTTAATTTGAAAGGCTGGAGATAGTATGAAATTTGCAGTTCCCGTATTTTTAATTAACGGGTTTTTAGAGAGCGGAAAGACTTCCTTTATAAATAACGCGATTTTATCCGACCCTGAAGTTAAGAAAACAAGGACTCTTGTTATTCTTTGCGAAGAGGGCGAGGTTGAGCTCCCCGAACAGAAAAACCTTTTTGTTTACAAGGTTGACGGCAAGGACTTTTTCACAGAATCGTTGCTTTCAAATTTGAGAAAAACCTATAATCCCGACAGAGTTATTATTGAATTTAACTGTATGTGGGGAATGGACACTCTCTATGATTTGCGGCTTCCCAGAAACTGGCGATATGCAGAGCAGTTAACCCTCATTGATGCACAGTCTTTCGACGGGTATTACAACAATATGCGAAATATTTACTTTGAGCTTTTCCAAAGCTCAGCAACCATTGTTTTTAACCGTTGCGACAGGGGAAACACCAATTTTGCCACACTTCGCACAAGGGTTAAAACTGTTAATCCCGATGCAGAGATTATGTATTCCGACGAAAACGGGCTTATTGACCTGACCTTTGAAGACGAGCTTCCGTATAACCTCAACGACGAGATTATCGACTTAGATGATGATTCATACACAATCTGGTATATTGATGTTATGGACAATCCTGAAAGATATAAGGGCAAGACAATCCGATTTGAAGGACTTGTTGCAAAGCCGAAGAAGTTCCGAGAGTTCTGGTTTGTTCCAGGGAAACACGTTATGACCTGTTGCGAGGACGATATGGCATTTTTAGGCTATGCATGCCGTTGGGAAGAGGGCGGAGAAAGTCTTATGGACTATGACAAAATCCGTCTGACCGCGGTTGTTGACTACCGTTTCTGCCCTGAATATAACGACAAAGGTCCTGTCCTTTATGCAAAAGATGTGGAACTTTTAGAGAGAAAGAAGAAGTAAAAATAGCGGTAAGGAAAATTCCTTACCACTATTTTTATTTAATACGTTTTTCAATTTCAGCAACAACAGTGCTCATAGGCAAATCCATAGCACAACAAATTCTGTAAAGAGTTTCAAGAGTTGGTTTCCTTTCCCCTCGCTCAATAGCGCTTAAATGCGTCCTGCCAATATCTGCAAGACCGCTCAAAACCTCCTGTGAAATTCCCTTCTTTTTTCTATACTCATTAATAACTTGTCCTACTATTTTTGAAGCTAAGACAGGTTGGAACATTTTAGCACCTCAATAATATTATAAATGAGGAAAAGAAATTTATTGACCACATATGTTGACAAAATAATACATATGTGTTATAATATTTTATAAATTAAAATGACATAAGAAAAATAGTCGTTTGGGGAGTTGCAGGAGCAACTTTCGTGGCACTTTGATGAACTTTAAAGTTCATCCTTTTTTGTTCCAGTTTTTTAATTTCGGAAAAATTTTGTTACAAATATGTTACTTCTATGGACAAATTTAACATCTCGTTATATAATGTTGGCAAAAGGAGGCATTATAATGAAAAAATCTTTTAAATCCAAAGTAATTTTAGTTGTTGTTTTCAGTATTCTGGTTAACTTGTTTATTGGTTTCGGAGCTTTCGCTGCTACTGAGATAACTTATCTTCCGCTTCAAGAAATTGGTGAAATAGATAATATTGAGGGTTTCACAGTAT
>JAZSKF010000181.1:0-2631 GCA_045534715.1 Clostridia bacterium
CTAAGCCCGCTTGGCCTCCGACTTTGACGTAGTATTGCGTAGAATTTGCCGCAAAAACCGTACTCCGTTCGAATCTCCGACGGCTAAAGTTGCGAGGGCGTTTACAACCGAGCAGATGTGCCAAGCGTGCCTTTTTACGAAAAAGGAGGAACAAGGAAGCAGGCGAATGACTTTTTTTGCATAAAAAAAGTCGGAGCAAAGTGTACTTTGTTCCGACGTGGTGACCCGTAGGGGATTCGAACCCCTGTTGCCGCCGTGAGAGGGCGGAGTCTTAGGCCGCTTGACCAACGGGCCGTATTATTCGGAAATTCACAAGAAAATTCCGAACGCATTAATTATAGCATATCAAATAATTTCTGTCAATAGAAAGTGTTTATTCTTATCTGACTTAGAAACTTTTCTACTACTTCTTTTGTGACAAACCCCGTCTGCTTAAACTGTGTGTTTGCAACACCTGCTGCCATTCCAAGTTTTATGGCATCTTTTATATCATATCCCATATCAAGTCCCGCTGCAATTCCCGCAACAACGCTGTCACCCGAACCCACAGTGTTTACAACCTCTGTTTCAGGCGGCAAGAATTTATAAAAGTGACCATCTGTCATAGCAGCCGCTCCCTCTTTACCGAGAGAAATAAACGGAAGCTCTACACCTTTTTTCTTCAAAAACAAAAGCGCCTCTTTTATATGGTCGTCGGTAGTGATTTCCTTGCCTAAAAGTGCAGACATTTCCTCTCTGTTTGGTTTTACCATATAGGGCTTTGTTTCAAAAATTTCTTTCAGAGCATCTCCGCTTGTATCAACTATAACTTTCTTTCCTTTTTCTTTGGCGAGGCAAACAAGCTTGTTATAAAAACTATGGTCAATTCCTTGCGGCAAACTGCCGGAAATACAAACAACATCATAGTCGGAAACATTAGCAGAATATTCCTCTATAAACCTGTTTTTTTCTTCTTTGGAAATGGCAGGCCCTCTCTCAAGAATTTCACTCGACCTGCCGCTTTGGTCAGAAATATTAACACAGGTTCGGGTTTCCCCTTCGATTTCGGTAAACAAGTTTGTTATCCCCTGTTTTTCTACCTCTGCCTGAATGAATTGACCGCTATATCCGCCAACAAAGCCCATTGCTGCAGTTTCTTTGCCGATAACTGCCGCCACTCGCGCCACATTTATGCCTTTGCCACCCGCAGAGCATGCCATTTTCTGAACTCTGTGAACCTTTCCCATTTTGAATTCTTCAACAAAATACACTCTGTCTATCGTAGGATTTGCCGTAACTGTTAAAATCATAACGTTTTCTCCTTCTTTGTACAGGTTACTTGTCTTGTACAAACTTTTTACTTTGCAGCAAATAGAGTATTTTGCAAAGTGTTTTCTCCGGCAGAATTCTTCTGAAGAACACGGCTATTTTCATAAGCATACCGGGAATAATGATAAATTTCCCCTTAAGCATTTTATTAACAGCATATTCAGAAACCCATCTTTTGTCAGCTATTATCAAGTTTCTGCCCTTTTCGTTTCCACTGCCGAAGCTCACCTTCGCCACCTTTTCGAACTCTGTTTTAACAGGTCCCGGACAAAGCACACTTATCTTGACGTTTGACTTTTCGCGGCGCAGTTCTTCATATAAAGCCTGTGTCAGTCTGAAAACATATGCCTTGGTCGCATAGTAGGCAGAAAACAGCGGTCCCGGAAAAAAAGCCGCAATGGATGCAACATTCATAATATATCCACTGTTTTTTTCTTTATATTTTTTTGCAGCAAGCTTTGTCAGAATGTGCAAAGCCTTTACGTTTGTGTCAATCATCTTGAGTTCTTGTTCCATGTCAGACGAACAAAAATCTCCAAACACACCAAACCCCGCATTGTTTATAAAAATATCTGTATCCTCCAGAAGAGAAGCAATTTGCATAACATCTTCTTGTCTGGTAACATCAAAGCAAAATGTTTCCACGTTTGTTTTTAGTTGGTTTTTCAGTTCTTCAAGCTTGTCTTGTCTTCGTGCAACAGCTATAATGTCATACCCCTTTCCCGACAACACTTTTGCCATTTCTCTGCCAATACCCGAGCTTGCTCCTGTAATTAACGCTTTCATATTCCCTCCCAAATTTGTTTTTAATCAAAACACCACCTGCACCAAAAGCATGTGACATACAGTTCCAAGAACTATGCTTATGAGTGTGTTTCGTTTCCAAATATATGACACCGCCACAACAGCACATGACATAAATGCAGGAAGATAGCCGGCAGTTTCTCCAATCCTCACATCTTTCAGACAATAAACCACAAGCATTCCCATAATTGCATAAGGAAGGAGCGTGCCCAGAGAAGTTATAATACCGGGAATTTTTCTATCTCCTTTCCATACCGTAAAGGGTAAAAACCTGATAAGTGCCGTTACAAGTGCGATCACAGCAACGGTAAGCCAAGTATGTAAATCAGCCATTTTTGCCGCCCTCCTTATATAATGATAAAAGAAGTGCGATAATCAGCATAGTCGGAATAAGAAAACTTTGGCTCCCAAATATGATAAGGCAGACGACAGATGCAACAACGCCCGCTATTGCAGGAAAATGCTTTTTGTTTGTTATCCACTGCTCAATGAAAATGGTAAGAAAAAGTGCCGTTAGTG
>JAZSKF010000229.1:0-2834 GCA_045534715.1 Clostridia bacterium
TGGTAAAATATTTATATCTTTATAAAAGGAGAGTCGTTTAATATGGGAAATGAACTCACAAAAAAATATGGGTTACTCACGGCTATTGCTATGGTAGTCGGTATAGTAATCGGTAGTGGCGTGTTTTTTAAAGCACAAAACATTTTAAACTTAACCGAAGGAAACATGCTTCTCGGAACAATTGCATGGATTATCGGCGGTATAGTAATGGTTGTTTGTGCTTTTTGTTTTGCAACACTTGCCACAAAGTATGAAAAGGTAAACGGTCTTGTTGACTATGCGGAAGCAACCTGTGGTAAAAAATATGCGTACTACATAGGTTGGTTTGTATCAACTATTTACTATCCGGCAATGACATCTGTTCTTGCATGGGTATCTGCAAGATACACTCTTGTTATATTTGGT
Source organism: Clostridia bacterium (assembly GCA_045534715.1). GTDB lineage: Bacteria > Bacillota > Clostridia > RUG12999 > RUG12999 > RGIG7450. The sequence continues at coordinate 406 of JAZSKF010000229.1, forward strand.
CAGATGGACCCTACAACAGGCACCTGCCTTGCTCTTGCAGGACTTTATCTCTGCCTGAGCTACGGGCTCAATGCGCTTTCTCCAATTCTGGCAGGTAAATTCCAGGTATCGACCACAGTAATTAAACTTATTCCTCTTTTACTTATGGCAGTTGTTGGTACAATATGCGGGCTTGCGATTACACCGGAAGGCAGTGCGGCCCCGCTTCTTATAACAAACTTCGGAGTAGAAGGCAACAGTTCTATGGGAGCACTTTTTGCGGCTTGTGTTGCAACAGTTTTTGCTTATGAGGGTTGGATAATAGCTACTTCAATAAATGCAGAAATAAAAGACGCTAAGAAAAATCTTCCTATAGCGCTCACACTTGGAACAATCATTGTAATGGCAGTATATATTGCATACTATATTGGCGTTGCGGGCGGTGCGAATGTTGCGTCCCTCCAGACAGACGGTGCTACAGTTGCATTCCATAACATTTTTGGCAACGTTTTTGGTACAATACTGAACGTATTTATTGCAATATCCTGTCTTGGAACATTAAACGGGCTTATGGTGGCAAGCACAAGAGGACTTTATGCTCTCTCTGCAAGAAAAGAAGGCCCAAAACCGGCAATGTTTTCTGTTGTTGATCCAACAACAAATATGCCTACAAATGCAGCAGTTTTTGGACTTTTAATGGCTGCGCTCTGGCTCTTCTATTTCTTCTGTGCAAACCTTGGAGGAACTTTTGTTGCAGAATATGATGCAGCAACAGCAAACGCTTTCATCAAAACAATTGGTTCGCTCAATGCAGAAACAGGTAAGATAGCGGTTAACTGGTTTGGATTTGACTCATCAGAAATTCCGATAGTAACTGTTTATGCTCTTTATCTGCCAATCTTCTTTAAAATGATAACATTTAAAGAATTTTCTGTGTTCAGAAGAATTATAATGCCGATTTTTGCAATTATCTGTTCGCTCTTTATGGTATTTGCTGCTGTTTATGCGCACAAATGGGGCGTGGCATTCTACCTCATTGTCTTTGCAGTTATTATGATGCTGGGTGGCATTGTTAACAGAAAAAAAGAAGCATAACTTGGTAAAAATATCAGTTAAAAACCTCTCCAACCGGAGAGGTTTTTTGTTGACAGTGTGACTGCCTGATGATATAATTTTTATAGAAAAAGGGGGTGGCAGAAATGGAGAAAATGTATTTGTGCATAGATTTAAAATCTTTCTATGCGTCTGTTGAATGTGTGGAACGCGGGCTTGACCCCATGGCAGAAAATCTGATTGTTGCCGACCCCACGCGTACAGAGAAAACCATTTGTCTTGCTGTCAGCCCTGCTATGAAAAAGCTTGGTGTAAAGAACAGATGCAGAGTGTTTGAAATTCCCAAAAACATAAGCTATATCATGGCTCCGCCCAGAATGCAGCTCTACATTGACTATGCGGCAGAGATATATGAAATTTACCTCAAATATGTTTCGAAAGAGGATATACACGTTTATTCAATAGACGAGGTCTTTCTGGATGTTACGGCCTATCTTTCCCTCTATCACACAACGGCAAAGGAGCTTGGTAAAACAATTGTAAATGACATAAAACATAATGTTGGCATAGGCTCGGCATGCGGGATAGGAACAAATATGTATCTTGCAAAAATTGCACTTGACATTACTGCAAAACATACACCCGACAATATGGGATTTCTCAACGAAGAGCTTTATAAAAAAAATTTGTGGGACCATAAGCCCATCACAGATTTCTGGAGAGTGGGCGAGGGAACGGCAAAAAGGCTTGCGGATATGGGGATATATACAATGGGTCAGATTGCAAACGCTGATGAAGAAAAGCTGTACAGAAAATTTGGTGTGGATGCTGAACTTCTCATTGACCATGCATGGGGGAAAGAACCGGTTACTATAGCGGACATAAAAGCATATAAACCAAAAACAAACTGTCTCACCTCGGGGCAGGTGCTTATGTCTGACTACAGCGTGGATGATGCGGAAATTATTATCAAGGAAATGATGGATTCGCTTTGCCTTGATATGGTGGAAAAGAATCTTGTAACACGGTCTGTCACCATTACCATTATTTATGCCAGACATTTAAATGTTCCCTCTGCTACAGGGACAATTTCATCTTTTGGGGAAAGCAATGCAGACACAGTTTTAATTCCTGCGGCAGTAAGTCTTTACAGAAAAATTGTTAACCCCTCTTTTTTGGTGCGGAAAATAAATATAACCTGCAACAATGTTAGAGAAGAAAAGGTTACACAACTCAGTATGTTTGGCGGGGTTGATGTTTCCGACAAGAGCAGGAAAATACAAAAAACAATGCTTAGTATAAAGAAAAAGTTTGGAGAAAATGCTGTTTTAAAGGCGATGGATTTGGATAAAAAAGCAACAGCAAGAGAAAGAAATTTGCAGATAGGAGGGCATAAA
>JAZSKF010000029.1:0-3084 GCA_045534715.1 Clostridia bacterium
CAAGAATAGGCAAAATTACAGGAGTTGATTCTGCTCAGAATCCGGGGTGGGTAGACCTTGAAATTAACGGTGGAGCAACAAGTAGATTGAACGTTGGTTCAACATATTTCAGCGGAACTCAGATTCATTTCTATAATTACAGAGCAGAAGTGGCATATGAAGAACAACGTCTTGGTAAAACTACTATGAGTAATCTTTTTGAAGGCGATATGGTTTATGTATGGCAGGGAGAAAACGAAGCGTATAAGACTATATATGCCGTAAGATATCCGATAGAAGCCACTCCGTAACCACCAAAAATGAATTTATATGTGCACTTTTAACAAAAAAAATGGCAAAAACAGGCTTTCACAGTAAAAAAACATATAAATTTCACTAACTTTAAAATTTTTCTTGCAAAAAGAATAAAATTTTGATACAATGTTTATATTGTGTTAACAACATAGGGAGGTGTCATATATTATGGCAAAATGTGAAGTATGCGGAAAAAGCGTAACTTTTGGTATTAAAGTCAGCCACTCTCACAGACGTTCCAATCGTACTTGGAAACCAAATATCAGAAGTGTAAGAGCAATTGTTAACGGTACACATAAGAAAATACATGTATGTACACGCTGCTTACGCTCAGGTAAAGTTGAAAGAGCCGTGTAATCAGTTTTAAAAAAACAGTAGAAGCCCTCTTTGCATAAAGGGGGCTTTAACATAGGCTTTGACTTCGATGAAAAAACACGAAGAGTAAAAACCATTTCGTCAAGTGTCGTCCGAACGGGGAGTTGTCGGACGAACGAAAAGACTGTTTGTCTTGCGGTTATGGTTTTGCATCCCGCTTCAATACGGTGACAAAAGACCTCTTTTTTGCCGCATGTTGCGCGGTGAAAAGGAGGATTTTTTATGGCAAAAATTAAAAAACTGACAACACGGGAACTGTGCACAGTAGCAATGCTTGTTGCCATAACTGCAGTTCTCAGCTACATATCGGGCTATCTCAGAATAGGCAACGCGATAAAATTTTCGGTGAGCTTTGTATCTGTCTATGTTGCCGCTGCAGCTTTTGGACCGGTCATTGGCGGTTTTGTAGGCATTGCAGCAGATATCCTTTCGCATCTTTTCAATCCGGTAGGAGCATATCTGTGGCAACTTGGACTAATTGAGTTTGTGTATGGGGCCCTGTTTGGAATCTTCTTCTACTTAAGACATTCCGGCAAAAAACCTGTTTGGAAAAGGACTGTAACTGTGGGCGTATGTGTGGCTTTTCAGTTCGTGGTGAATGCGGTTTTAAAAACATATATACTTATGGGAGCAGGATATATGCCGGCGGATTTTGGCGCGGCGTTTTATATCAGACTCCCAGCGGCAATTGTTATGGCGGTCGTGCAGTTTATAGCTCTGGCAGTTTTAGAAAACCTTCTGCCGTTATTTTTAAAAGAAATCAGGGAAAAACAATGAATTATAATGAAGCAGTCAAATATATTGATGATATAAAAAATCTTGGAAGCAAACCGGGACTTGAAAGGATAACGGAACTTGCCGCAAAGCTCGGCAATCCGCAAAACAGTCTTAAAATAATACATGTTACGGGAACTAACGGCAAAGGTTCTGTTTGTGCTATGATTGATTCAGTACTCTCAGAGGCGGGTTACAAAACCGGCAGATTCACCTCGCCCTGGATTGAAAGAATAAATGAACATATTTCTTTCTGCGGAGAAGAGATATCTGATGCAGAATTTGCAGAAATAATTTCCAAGGTTAAAGAAGCTGCGGATAAAATGACCGACAGCCCAACTGAGTTTGAGATAATAACGGCAGCTGCATTTTTGTGTTTTAAAGTAAAAAAATGTGATGTGGTTATTGTTGAAACAGGAATGGGTGGACTTTTAGATGCTACAAATATAATAGAAAAACCAATCTTATCGGTTGTTACCTGTGTGTCTAAAGACCACACAAACTTTCTGGGGGACAGTATAGAAGATATAGCAACCCAGAAATCAGGGATTATAAAATCAAAGGTGCCGGTGCTCTGGGGCGGAGAAGATAAAGAGGCAAAAAAGGTTATAATGGCAAAAGCAAAAGAGATGGGTTGCGAATTTTTTACGACCGATAAAGCAGAACTCATATCATCGGACATAACGGGCAGCGAGTTTGAATATCGTGGACTTAAGGTGAAAATTCCTTTACCCGGGGTATATCAGCTGAAAAACGCAGCTATTGCGATGGACGCGGTGGACATTTTGTTTTCCGAAGGGATAAAAACCACAGACGATGATATTGTGGGCGGACTGTCCAAGGTAAAGTGGAAAGGCAGATTTGAAGTTTTAAGCAAAACCCCCCTTTTAATATTCGATGGAGGACACAATCTTCACGGAGTGGTAGCGGTTGCAGAAAGCATAAAAGAATATTTTGGAGGGGAAAAGATTATCTTCCTGACAGGAGTTCTTGCAGATAAAGACCACTGTAAAATGGCAAAAGTGCTTGAACATTTTGCGAGAAAAGTTTTTGCAGTAACCCCGGACAGCGCAAGGGCACTTTCTGCAGCAGATTATGCAGAAAACTTCACTGATGGTATGGCTGAGATTTGCGCTTCCTTTGAAGAAGCAATAAAAAAATCTCTGGCGCTGGCAAAAAAAGAAAACCTTCCTGTCGTTGCAGTGGGTTCATTATATATGTATAAAGATATCATAAATATTATAAAAGAGCAGAATCGTTAAGATTTCTGCTCTTTTAATTTTTTCATGTATTCAGAAGAAGCCTGTTCAAACTTGTTCTCGCCGGGAACATAATAAACTGCATTTTTTATCTTGTCGGGCAGATATTGCTGTGGTGTATAGTTCCCGGGGAAAGCGTGGGGGTATTTGTAACCAATCGATTTACCCAATTTTTTTGCACCCGCATAATGTCCGTCTTTAAGATGAGCCGGAACATCGCCGGTGTCTTTATCTTTTATGTCTGACATGGCTTTGTCGATAGCGCAAATCACCGAATTAGATTTTGGCGCAGTTGCAAGGAGAATAACTGCCTGTGCAAGAGGAATTCTTGCTTCAGGAAGACCGAGTTGAAGTGCTGAATCCACACAGGATTTTACAATGG
>JAZSKF010000063.1:0-4326 GCA_045534715.1 Clostridia bacterium
GCTTGGCCTCCGACTTATACCATATCATACTGAGCTGCAATTTTTTCGCCGGTTGAAATGTTTATAAACCCTTTTTTATCGCCAATATGATATATAACAAACTCTTCACTTACGTTTGAAGATATGAAATCTTCTGTTTCAAAAATAACCCCAAGGTCACTGCCGAGAAAACCGTTTTTTGTATCTTTCTTAAAATAATACATACCATTTTCAGCAACCGACAGCATATCATATTCGGGAGATAAAATTCTGTTGCCGTTTTTGTCGGCAAAAGAGAATTTACCGTCTACGTTAATTATAATATATTCATGTTGTGCATTCTTTTCCGTAGTATAATTATCTGTATTTACCACCTTTGCCTCATGTTCGGATATATTGCCCAGTTCAATAAGATATACAGCAATACAGATAGCAAAAATACATATAACTATTGTTAGAATAATAAATATCCGCAAAGGTTCACGTTTCATTTTCCGGCACCTCCGTTTTTTGTTATCGGACATAAATATCCATTCTGCTTTATTATACAGTAAAATAAGATAAATGTCAAGTTTGGAGGCTCTTCAAAAGACAGTCAAAAAAATCAAAAAAATACGGCAGAGCAAATGGGATTTCACTCTGCCGAAATATTATTTTTTTATACTGAGAATAAGCCCGAGTGCAAGAGACAAAGCTGCCGCCATGATAACCTGATATTCAACAGGCAGCATAAATGTTATTGTGTGCGCCGGAATCCAGAAAATAGGAACTGTTTTAAACAATGTAAACTTAACAAAAACTTTCCAGTCTACATCACCCACAACTCTGCCAACGGAAATGTCCTTTATGTCTTCGTTTTTTAGTTCAAGATATTTATCACTGCACTTGTGAACAGCCATAAACGTCGGACCAAAAGTAAGGTTCATTGTTGCACTTGTGTATAAAGCTTTTAAGAAAGTGCTGTCTGCGCCCGGAAGTAATCCGTTTTTCATAAGACCATCCACACCTGCAGAATAGATTTTCATCATATAAGTAATCCAAAAGCCTATTAGCCCCCATATAATGAAACGGGCAAAGATTTTCACTGGAGATTTCCAGCATTTTGCAGCAACTCTCAGGGCAAGAATTTCACCAACTGTTGCCAAAAAAGCAAACTTTACAAACCCCATTATAAAGGGATGAACAGAAGAAAGTTCTTTAAAAACTTTTCTCGCTTCCGGTAAAATCAATACAAGAGAGAAAATAACTATTACAAGAACAGAAAAAACCGGCATTAAAACATTATTTTTTTTGCTCATTTTATTTCCTCTTTTCAATTAAAATATTGCGCCTTTATCAAAAATCTCTACACCTTTTTTTGTGAGTGAAACAACCGTTTCATCCATCTTGTCGGTTTTAACCACCATAAGTGCTTTCCCCTCAATTTTTCCGACGAAAGCATACATATATTCGATGGCAATTTCGCTTTCAGTGAGCGTGTCAAGCACTTTTGAAAGTCCACCAGGCTGATTTTCAATCGCAACTGCAATAACATCTGTGATTTTTGCAGTAATTCCATTTTCTTTAAGAACTTTAAGTGCAAGTTCAGGTTTATCAACAATAATTCTGAGTATTCCAAAATCTGTTGTATCTGCTATTGAAAGCGCACCTAAATTTATATTGTTTTTGCTGAAAAGTTCAACAATTTTTGCTAGTCTTCCAAACTTGTTTTCCACAAAAACCGAAATCTGTTCTATAAACATACAACCAGTCCTTTCAAATCAGTGTATTTTTCTTTTGTCAATTACGCGTTTTGCTTTTCCTTCACTACGTTCAATGGATTTAGGGTTAACGAGATGAACTTTTGCACCTATTCCAAGAACGTTTCTCAGTTGTTCAGTGATGGTTCTTTCTACCTTTTCAATTGATTTTACATCGTCAAAGAAGAGTTTTTCGCTCATTTCAACGTTAACATCAAGTGTATCCGTGTTGTTTACTCTGTCAACAACAATCTGGTAGTTAGGCGAAATTTCTCCACCACTGACTTTAAGGAGAACTTCTTCAATCTGCGACGGGAAAACGTTTACGCCACGGATAATCATCATATCATCGCTTCGGCCCGTAGGTTTTCTCATTCTTATAAAAGTTCTGCCGCAAGAACATTTTTCATAGTTGAGAGAACAAATATCCCTTGTTCTGTAACGTATAAGCGGGAAACCCTCTTTTGTAATGGTGGTAAACACAAGTTCTCCCGGTTGTCCTTCTTCAACAGGCTCACAGGTATCAGGGTCAATAATTTCGGGAATAAACATATCTTCATTAACATGCATTCCACACTGGTGTTCACACTCAAAAGAAACCCCCGGCCCCATTATTTCAGAAAGGCCGTATATATCATACGCTTTAATCCCAAGTTTTTCCTCAATAGTTTTTCTCATTTCTTCCGACCAGGGTTCAGCACCGAAAATTCCGGCTTTGAGTTTGAGTTGGTCTTTAACACCCATTTCCTCAATTGTTTCTGCAAGATACATTGCATAGGAAGGCGTGCAGCACAAAATTGTTGACCCAAAGTCTATCATTGTCTGAATTTGTCTTGCTGTGTTACCGGATGAAGTAGGAATAACGGTTGCACCTATTTTCTGTGCACCATCATGTGCACCAAGCCCACCAGTAAACAATCCATAACCATAGGAAACCTGTACAAAGGACTCTTCCGATGCTCCGATTGCACTAAGCATTCTTGCAACACAATTCGACCAGTCGTCCAGGTCTTTCCTTGTATATCCGACAACAATCTGTTTACCTGTTGTACCGGAAGAAGCATGTACTCTTACAATTTTATCCATAGTTTCGGCAAAAAGCCCGTACGGATAATAATCTCTTAAATCTTGTTTATAGGAAAAAGGAAGTTTTACAATATCATCAACACTCTTAATGTCGTCAGGAGTAAGTCCTTTTTCCTGCATTCTTTCTCTGAACAGGTCAACTTTTTCATACATTCTTTCAACCTGCCATTTCAGGCGCTTAGACTGTAGCTTTTTAAGTTCCGACCGGTCCATACACTCAATTTCAGCTTGATAAAAACTCATTTCTCACACCTCTGTAAAATTATATCCAAGTTCAAATGCTTTCAGGTTAATCTCCAAAAATTTTGGAGGAACGGTGTTCTTGATTGTTTCAATCCATCTTTCATACGGTATGCTTGTGTTTTTTGCCATAACACCTATTAAAACAACGTTAACAGCCTTTGCACTGCCCGCTTCTTTTGCAAGTTTAAGCGCCGGAACAACTGTTAAATCCACAACTTTTTCAAGTTTTTCCGTAATATTCGCCGGATATTCCATAGCGACTGTTATAACAGGCATCGGGTCAATGGTCTGGTCATTAACAATCATTTTTCCATCTTTTTTAAGGAATGGAAGTGCTCTTAATGCCTCAAGTTTTTCAAAAGCAAGAATTATGTCTGCTTCTCCTTTGTCAATTATAGGAGAAAAAACTTTTTTGTCATATTTAACATAGGTTACAACGCTTCCGCCTCTTTGGCTCATGCCATGCACTTCAGAGAGTTTAACATCATATCCTTCTCCTATAAGCGCACCGCCAAGAATTCTGCTTGCAAGCAGCGTTCCCTGACCACCGACGCCAACAATCATTATATTTCCGCTCATATCAGTTCTCCTCCTTTTCAATTGCACCAAACGGACAAAGATTTGTGCAGAGTCCGCAACCGTTACACTGGTTCTGGTCAATCATAACATTACCGTCTTTAATTGAAATTGCAGGACAACCAATTTTCATGCAAGCTTTACATTTTTTACATTTGTCGGTTATTTTGCAAAAACCTGAATATTTAACATTTTTGAGAAGTGCACAAGGACGTTGTGCTATTATTACTGACGGAGCTTCTCTTTCTGTTTCTTCTTTAACAACCTTTTCAAAGTTTTTAATATCAAACGGGTCGGCAACTACAATGTGTTCAACCCCTATTCCACGGCAAAGCGCAATAAGGTCGACCTGATTTGTGCTTTCCCCTTTAATTGTATATCCTGTCGTCGGATTCTGCTGATGTCCGGTCATTCCCGTGATTGAGTTATCAAGAATAATAACCGTATTGTTTCCCTTATTGTAAACAATGTCAACAAGCCCTGTAATACCCGAATGCATAAAAGTGGAATCACCTATAACAGCAACAAGCTTTTTGTTGAATTCTTCACCTCTGGCTTTTGCCATACCGTGTGCCGCGCTGACGGAAGCACCCATACAAATGGTGGTATCAACCGATTGCAGAGGAAGGGTTGCGCCGAGAGTGTAGCATCCGATATCGCCCGACACTACGAGACCAAGCTTTTAAGTCGGATCGTAGCCATG
>JAZSKF010000091.1:0-6395 GCA_045534715.1 Clostridia bacterium
ATAAGCATTGCGATTGTCATCGGACCAACGCCACCCGGAACCGGGGTTATTGCACCGGCAATTTCTTTTACAGATTCAAAGTCAACATCGCCGCAAAGCTTACCGTTTTCATCACGGTTCATACCGACGTCTATGACAACAGCACCTTCTTTTACCATATCTGCAGTGATGAATTTGGCTTTCCCTATAGCGACAACCAAAATGTCTGCACTGCGGCAAACTTCAGCAAGATTTTTTGTTTTGGAGTGGCAAATGGTTACAGTCCCGTTTTTGTGCAGAAGCAGCATTGCCTGGGGTTTGCCAACTATGTTACTTCTTCCCACAACCACACAGGTTTTTCCCGCAATATCAATTCCGCTTTCTCCAATAAGCTCCATTACTCCGGCGGGAGTACAAGGGAGAAAATCGAAATTGCCTATCATAATCTTGCCAACGTTTACTGGATGAAATGCATCCACGTCCTTTTCAGGTCTGATGCGGTTTATAACCGCTTCTTCATCAAGATGTTTTGGCAGAGGAAGTTGAACCAGAATTCCGCTTACAGAAGGATCAGCATTTAAAGCGTCTATAAGACTATCAAGCTCCTCCTGGGTAGTTTCTGCAGGAAGTGCATACTCTAAAGACTTTATGCCGATATATTCACAAGCGGCTTTTTTGTTGTTAACATACACGCGGGAAGCGGGGTCATCACCCACAATTATAACTGCAAGACAGGGCATAATCCCGGTTTCCTTAAGTCTTGAAGCTTCCTGTCTGAGCTCATCTTTTATTCTTGTTGATACTGTTTTTCCGTCTAAAATTTTTGCTGACATTGTTTTTTCCTCCATAATTATTTTTGGGACGGACAAGGCAATTTTTGCCAAATCCAATTAAATCTTCTCTACCTGCCTGAATAAGTGCTTTTCTGACAAGGTCTGCATTTTCAGGCTTTTTAAATTGCAAAAGAGCTCGTTGCATTCTCTTTTCCTGAGCACTTTTGGCAACATAAACAGGCGACATTGTGCGGGGATCTATTCCGGTATAATACATACAGGTGGAAATTGTACCCGGCGTAGGATAAAAATCCTGTACCTGCTGGGGATTTATATTTTCTTTTTTAAGATATTCGGCAAGGCGAATTGCCGAAGAAAGCGTTGATCCCGGATGTGAAGACATCAGGTAGGGTACAAGATACTGTTTAAGCCCCAGCTTTTCGTTTGTTTCCCGGTATTTTTTGCAAAAAGCATTATATACCTCCACAGAGGGTTTTCCCATATATTTGAGAACTTCGGGGCAGATGTGCTCGGGCGCAACTTTAAGCTGGCCGCTGATGTGATGTTCGCATAGTTCGCGGAAAAACACATCCGATTTATCTGCCATAATATAATCAAATCTAAGTCCGCTGCGAATAAACACTTTTTTTACTTTCTCTATTTTTCTTAACTTGCGCAGAAGGTTTACATAATCTTCATGACTGACTTTCATATTCTTGCAGACAGTTTTGTAAAGACACTGGCGGTCTTTGCACATGCCGTCTGCATTTTGTTTGTCGCAAGAGGGGTTTCTAAAGTTGGCAGTGGGGCCGCCGACATCATGAATATAGTCTTTAAAATCAGGATGGTTGGTAAGTTTTTTTGCCTCGTCTAAAATAGACTCATGGCTGCGGCTTCTGACCATTCTGCCCTGATGAAAAGCTATAGCACAGAAATTGCATCCTCCAAAACATCCTCTTGAACTTGTTATACTGAACTGAACCTCCGAAATGCCAGGTACTCCGCCCATAGAAATATATGATGGATGGGGGACTCTTGCATAGTCATAAGAAAAGGCTTTATCAAGCTCTTCTCTGGAAAGGGGCATTGCGGGTTTATTCTGTACGAGATATCTGCCGCTGCATTCCTGAACAACCGTTTTCCCTCTGACAGGGTCATTTTCGTCAAACTGAAGTTTAACCGCCTCTGCATATTTCACTAAATCTTTAGAAACCTCTTTTGCGGACGGGCAAAAACATGCATCTGTAATACCATCAGTATTTTTTGCAATATATGCTGTTCCGTCAAGCCAGGTTATTTGCGAAATGTCAAATTCATCGTTTAAAGCGTCTGCAACCTGGACAATAACCCGTTCGCCCATGCCGTAAATCAAGAGATTGGCACCGCTGTCAAAAAGAATGCTGCGACGCACCTTGTTTTCCCAGTAATCATAATGGGCAAACCGCCTGAGGCTTGCTTCTATTCCGCCTATGATTATTGGTACAGAGCCAAACACCTCGCGGATTTTGTTGCAATAGACAATGGTAGCACGGTCGGGCCGAAGACCTGCTTTTCCGCCCGGAGAATACATATCTTCGCTGCGCCTTTTTTTTGCGGCAGTATAATGAGCGACCATAGAATCGACATTCCCGGCCGAAACTAAAAAGCCCAGACGTGGTTTTCCAAACTGAGAGAAAACCGACAGGTTATTTATGTCCGGTTGGGGAAGAATTGCTATTTTATATCCTGCCGCCTCAAGTGTTCGTGAAAGAATGGCGGCAGCAAAAGAAGGGTGATCGACATAAGCATCACCCGTTACAAAAACGAAATCCACCGAATCCCAGCCGAGAGATTTCATTTCCTGTCCTGTTATGGGAAAAAATTTAACACTCACTGGTTTGCCTCGTTTTCTAACAAATCGTTAAAATCCTGTCTGGACATTATAAGCGTTCTGGGCTTGTTTGACCCGTCGTAAGTAGAAATAATTTTCTTTTTGTCCAGAATATCTATAAGTCTGCCTGCACGGGCATATCCTACTTTAAGCCTTCTTTGAAGCATGGAAGCGGAAACTTGTCCAAGTTCAAAAGCAATTTCGGCTGCCGCTTCGAAAAGCTCGTCGCTGTCTGCTCCGTCATCCGAATGAGCAACAGACTGACTTGCACCACTGTTTTCAATGGTTTTGCGTACCTCTTCGTTATATTCGGCAGTTGACTGGCCTTTTACAAAGTTTACAACATTTTCTATATCGGTATCCGAAACAAATGCACCCTGAACACGATTGAGCTTTGATGCTCCTGAAAGCATCATAAGCATATCACCTTTACCCATAAGCTTTTCGGCACCGCCACAGTCAAGAATTGTTCTTGAGTCGATGGAGCTTGAAACCGCAAAAGATATACGGGAGGGGATATTAGCTTTGATAAGACCTGTGATAACGTCAACAGAGGGACGTTGTGTTGCAAGCACAAGATGTATGCCAGCAGCTCTTGCTTTCTGTGCAAGACGGCATATATAGTCCTGAACCTCGCCGGGAGCCACCATCATAAGGTCTGCAAGCTCGTCGATGATAATAACAATCTGGGGCATAGGACGTTTTTCGGGGTCTTCAGCTAAAATTTTCTTGTTATACGGCTCAAGCTGACGAACGCCTGCTTCTGCAAATTTTTTGTATCTGTCTTCCATTTCCTGAACTGCCCAGCAGAGAGCACCGGCCGCTTTGCGCGGGTCGGTAACAATAGGGATGAGCAGATGGGGGATGTCAGTATATGAGCTGAGCTCAACAACCTTCGGGTCAACAAGAATCATTTTTACTTCTTCCGGAGAAGCTTTATACAAAATACTTGTGATTATTGTATTTATGCAAACACTCTTACCCGAACCGGTTGCACCGGCAATCAAAAGGTGAGGGGTTTTTGCAATATCCATTATAACGGTTGAACCGTTTATATCTCTGCCCACCGCAACCGAAAGCTTGGAATCGGACGCTCTGAATTCGGGCGAATCTATGATGCTTCTGAGATAAACAGAGGAGACAGTATCGTTTGATACTTCCACACCGACATAACCGGGAAGAACCTCAATTCTTACGTTGTTTGCCGGAAGACGAAGTGCGATGTCCTGGTCAAGAGCAGTAATTTTATTAACTTTTATACCTGCCGCCGGCACAACCTCATATCTTGTTACGCTGGAACCGCGGGTAATATTTGTAACCCTTGTTTCAATGCCGAAACTGCGGAAAATTTCCACAAGCTTTGCCGCATTGTCTTTAAGCTCATCGATTTTCCCGCCAGTATGAACCTTGGGACCCTCATACAAAAGCTCGGGTTTTGGAGGGATATATTCTTTTATGATGGGAGGTTCCTCAATTTCTATAGGAACAATTTCTCCGTTCTCTTCATTTACACTTTCAGACTCAGATTGATTTACAGGCTCTTCTTTTTCGGGCGTTTCTTGCTCATCGGCATCTTTCCGGTTAAGAGTATCGTTTATGATAATTTCTCCTTCATCAGCAGTTTTCCAGTTATATTCTTCAAGCTGATGTTCGGGAAAATCAATACGGATGGAATCGATTTTCTGCTGACTGTTTTTTCTGCTTTCTGCTTTGTCGTGGTCAATATCTTTTTTAATATCATCAGCAGCGCGTCTTATGCCGCGGATTGCCTTTTTTATGAGGTCTGTCACCGATATTTCAAAAAGTGCTACAATAAGAATTAAAATGAGCGCAACAATGATAACGCCACTGCCTTTTGATGTGAAAGAATACAGTGCATCTGTCAGAGCACCGCCGATAACACCGCCGCTGACGCCTGTTTTACCAAGGTTATAGTAGCCGATTATGCCATTTTCCGGGAGAGCTTCGGCAGACAAGCGGAAAAGATAGTGGGCAAACATTGAAAAAAGGAAAGGAACAACAGCCACCATTATCTTTTTGCTGCGCAGGTCGCGTTTTTCTCCGATAATACTCATAACGGCAAGTGTAATGAGAATTACAGGAAGAAGATATGCAACGTTTCCTAAAAGTCCGCAGAAAATGGATTTTAAAAGGTCACCGAAAGCACCAAAAACTTCCGACCACATACCCATGATAAAAATTATTCCAAGAAGAGAAAAGACAATAGTGCCAATCTCTTTTTTAACAGCGGGTGTGACATAAACCGCCGTGGGTTTTTGAGCTTTCTTTGTTTTTTTCCTAACTACTTTTCGTGCCATATGTAAATTACTCCTTGCGCAGTATAATACTCAAAATAAAAAAATTACTTTTAGTATTATATCATAATAAAAATTATTTTGCAAATTTTTTATTTTTGTATAGATTTTACAAGAAATGTATGTTATAATAAAATGGGATGTAAGAGATTAGTATCAAAATAAAAAAGATAAAGTGAAATATTGCATATCGGAAACAGGAGGATTTTATGGATTTATTTTCAGTTATAGCATTGTTTGGTGGACTAGCACTCTTTTTGTTTGGGATGGACTATATGGGCGAAAGCCTGAAAAAGCTTTCGGGCGGTCAACTTGAATCAATCCTGCAAAAACTTACATCCAACAGAATAAAAGGTTTTCTGCTTGGATTTTTAGTAACGGCAGTAATACAGAGTTCTTCGGCAACAACCGTTATGCTGGTGGGCTTTGTCAATTCCGGTATTATGAAGCTTTCTCAGTCAATTGCCATAATTATGGGAGCAAACGTCGGAACAACCGTTACAGCATGGCTTTTGAGTACCACAGGTATTTCGGCAGATTCGACATGGCTAAGACTTTTAAAACCCGACTCTTTCACGCCAGTTCTTGCAATGATTGGCGTTATAATGACAATGGTATGCAAGTCGGATAAAAAGAAAAATGTCGGATCCATTTTACTCGGTTTTGCCATACTTATGTTTGGTATGGAAACAATGTCCGGAGCAATGTCGGGATTGAAAGACAATGCGGCTTTTGCAAATATACTCGTTATGTTTGAAAATCCTATTCTGGGAATTTTGTGCGGAACAATTCTCACAGCAATTATTCAGTCATCCTCTGCATCTATAGGTATTTTGCAGGCATTGTCACTTACGGGTGCAATTCCCATGGCAACAGCACTTCCTGTTATCCTCGGTCAGAACATCGGTACAACAATTACACCGGTATTGTCTTCAATTAGCGGCAACAAAGACTCTAAACGAGTTGCGGCTGCCTGTGTGTATATAAAATTTATCGGTGTTGTTGTGGTAAGCTGTGCATTTTATCTACTGGACTCCATCTTTGATTTTGCATTTTTAAACGGACAGGCCACAGTTTTCACCATAGCACTTGTTCATACAATGTTTAACGTAATTTCGACGGTTATATTGATTCCATTCTGCAATCTGATAGAAAAGCTTTCAATCTGGACGTTCAAATCAAATGATGAAGCAGCAACTGACAGTCTTCGTGTGCTGGACGACAGATTCCTGGATGTTCCGGGATTTGCTCTTGAAAAGGCAAAAGACCTTATTGCAGAGATGATGCATAAAACTGCAGATGCTGTCAATGCTTCTATGGACATGCTGCTTAGTTATAATGAAAAGGTGGCAGAGGAGATAAAAGAACTGGAAAGTCTTGTTGACAACTATGAAGACAAATTGGGATCTTATCTTGTAAAACTTGCCGGTCATAAACTTACCGAGCATGAGGCAAATG
>JAZSKF010000097.1:0-4457 GCA_045534715.1 Clostridia bacterium
GAAGCTTTGAGAAAATTGCAGCCCATGTTAAAAGCATTCTGGAGAAAGACGATATTGTTATCGTCATGGGCGCTGGTGACATCGTTGGCCTGACTGACCTAATATTACAATAACATTACTTTTTTATTATATCAAAGGATAGCGTGCCTTTTCTGTCGAATAATAAAAGATATACTATTATTTTGTTCCACCGGGAGGCCCATATGAAATTACGATTACTACCTATTATTTTAGTTTTTATAATATTTTTATCATCTCCGATTGTCACGCCTGCGCAGGACATAAAGCTTTTTGTGGACAATAAGGAAATCTCTTGCGATGTTCCTCCGGTTATCAGAGATGACCGCACCCTTGTTCCTGCCCGAGCTCTTTTTGAGGGGCTTGGCGCTTCTGTTAAATGGAACGGTGTTAAAAAACAAGTGACAATAAGACTTGATAATACAACAATTTTACTTACCATCAATTCCAAAACTGCTCAGGTGAATCTTGTGGAAAAGGAATTGGACACTCCGCCGATAATAATAAACGACAGGACTCTTCTGCCGGTAAGGTTCATTGCAGAAACGCTTGGTGCTGAAGTGTTTTGGGACGACAGCAGCCGTTCGGTTCTCATCAGAACTGAAGAAGAAGACGAAATTCTGCCTGACTCGGACAATACCATAAAATCTATTGTTTACTCCATTTCGGGGAAAACATTTACATGGAAATGTACTTTATCATCCCCCCTTAAAAACCAGCATCTTTACAATCTGGACAACCCTATACGTACCGTTCTGGAGCTTGAAGGTGCAAAATATTCGGGTAGCAAAACCATAACCGTAGGTGACGGTGGAATTCAGCAGATAAGAATGGCAAACCACGACGGTTTTTATAAAATCGTTGCCGACCTTGATGACGTTTTGAAGAAAAACTTTGTACTTGCTTCAAACAAACTGTCTGCAACTCTTACTTTTACGATGAATTCTGTTCTTTCCGACCCATCGTCCGTTACATCAGATATAACATCAACAACTACCCCTGAAGAACCAGAAATTGAAATTATCGAAGATAAATATTGGGAAGTTACCGACGACTCTATTGTTGTTCTTGATGCGGGCCACGGTGGAAGTGACGTTGGGGCAATCGGTTATGACGAAAACGGAAAAAAACTGCTTTATGAAAAGGATCTTAACCTTTCAATAACTCTTGAAGTGGCAGAAATTCTGGAGGACCACGGCGTGAATGTAATTCTCACCCGTTCAACTGACACAGCTATGTCGCTCAGCAGCCGATATAATGTCTCAAATAACAATGATGCATTGCTTTTTGTGAGCATACACCATAACTCTCACACATCAAAGGCATCGGGTTCGCTCACATTATATAGTAAAAGAAAGGATATAAAATATCCTAATCTTAAGTCCTCAAAAAGCATTGCAGAAACAATACAAAAACACCTTGTCGGCGAAACAAATCTTTATGACGGTGGCGTCCGTTCAGAAGATGACCTTGCCGTTTTGAGAGGAACCGAAACCTCTGCTGTGCTGGTCGAGGTAGCCTTTATAAGCGATTACGAAGATCAGAAGTTTTTGCTTCAGAAGGACAACTTAAGTCTTGCCGCAAAAGGAATTGCGAACGGAATTCTTGAGGTTTTAGACAAATAACTGCAGAAAGGCATAATATGTTTAATCTTGTACTTGTAGAACCGGAAATACCACAAAATACAGGAAACATTGCACGAACATGCAGTGTTACCGGCTCAACTCTTCATATCATAGAGCCGATGGGCTTTAAAATTGACGATAAAAAACTTAAACGTGCCGGTCTTGACTATTGGCACCTGTTGAATATTGTATACTATAAAAATCTGGATGATTTTTTTGAAAAAAACCGGGGCGGTTCTTTCTACTTTTGCACTACCAAAGCGCCAAAGTGTTATGCCGATGTCAAGTTTAAAGATAATGATTATTTCTTTTTCGGCAAAGAAACCGCCGGTCTTCCCGAAAAGCTTTTAAAAGATAATCTTGACAGAACAATCAGGATTCCTATGCGGTCCGATACCCGCAGTCTTAACCTGTCCAACTCTGTTTGTATTGTGCTGTATGAAGCCTTGCGACAAACAGGTTTTAAGTGTTTAAAATCAGGTTCAGAATATTTTGACTGAAAGGATTTGCAATGAACAAGACTATACTATACAGGGAATATTATCCCCAGCATCCGCTTGCTCTTTCTATTGCGGCCGCTTTGGATATTTCCCCTTTTACTGCTGCGATTGCCCTTAACAGAGGGGTCTGTTCCCCCGACCAATTTTTGTCTTATGTTGACAAATCTATTTATAATCTCTACTCACCATTTTTGATGAAAGATATGGACAGAGCAACAGAAATTATAAAAGATGCAATAGCTCAAAATAAAAGAATAACAATATATGGCGACTATGATGTTGACGGGATTACTTCTGTCAGTGTTCTTGTGAAATACCTTTCCCTCCGCGGTGTTGATGTCTCTTTTTATATCCCCAGCCGCGATACAGAAGGTTATGGCATGAACTGCGAAGCAATATCAACCATTCACAAAAATGGTTGCGACCTTATTATAACTGTGGACACAGGCATAACTGCTGTGGGCGAGGTTGCTTTTGCCAAAGAACTGGGCATAGAAGTAATTGTTACCGACCACCATCAATGTCCGGAAATTTTGCCCGATTGTGTTGTTATAAATCCACACAGAAATGATTGTTCATATCCATTTAAATCGCTCTCCGGAGTTGGTGTGGTTTTTAAACTGCTCTGTGCTTTGGAAAACGGAGTTTCTGTTAAAATACTTGACCTGTTCGGAGATATTATCGCTGTCGGTACCATTGCTGACGTTGTGGATTTGACAGGGGAAAACCGGATTATTGTTGACTTTGGACTAAAAAAACTTGCCCAGTCTCCAAACATGGGGCTGAGCAGTCTTATTACCGTTGCCGGTCTTCACGGCAAAAAGATTGATGCTACTGCGGTGGGTTTTACAATTGCCCCAAGAATAAATGCAGCCGGCAGAATCGGAAATCCCGAGAAAGCTGTCAGACTTTTACTTTCCGAACACCTTTCCGAATGTATGGAACTTTCAGAATATCTTGATGTTGAAAACAAAGACCGCCAGTATCAGGAAGCCATTATTTTTCACGATGCTGAAAAAATGGTTGAATCCATCTCAAATCTTGCGGAAAAACGGATTCTTGTTTTGTCCGGTTATGGTTGGCATCATGGGATTATCGGTATTGTTGCGTCAAGAATAACTTCAAAATATCATAAACCTTGTATGCTTATAAGTTGTGATGACGGAGTGGGCAAAGGTTCGGGCAGAAGCGTTCCCGGATTTAATCTTTTTGATGCTATGAAATCGTGTGAATCCCTGTTTACAAAATATGGCGGCCACGAGCTTGCCGCGGGTTTCACCGTCCCGCTTGAAAACATAGAAAAGCTGGATAAGGAACTTAATATATTTGCACAAAAAAATATGTCGGAAGAAGCAAAAAATCCTTCTGTTACCGTAGATTTTGAACTTCCTCCAGAGTATATAACCGTTCCTGATATTGAGAGTCTTAACATTCTCGAACCCTTTGGAACTTCAAACCCAAAACCGGGATTTATTGTGACCAACGCCCGTGTTGTTTCAAAACGTATAATGGGCGACAAAGGGCAGCACATAAAACTTGGTCTATGGAAAGATGGTGTAACTTTTGAAGCACTTGCTTTTCGCAGACCGGACATTAACGAAATGTGTGGGACAGACGATTATGTAACAGTAATCGGCTCTCTTTCACTTAACGAGTGGAACAACACCAAAACGCCACAGTTTATAATTTCGGAAATAGATACTCTGTCGGTTGAAGACCGTCCTCCCCAACGGGAAATTTTAACTGCCGTATACAGATATTTGCAGTCTTTTGAGGGAAATATACATATTGATGTTCTGCCCATGTGTTCGGACATAGAAAAACTTTATGATATACAACTTGACAAAGAAACACTTTTAAAAAGTTTAAAATTTTTCAAGAATCAGAAAATTATTGAGTTTTTAGATGATGATATAATAGAACTTAAGTGAAAGGGGTGATTTTCGCCATGATTACACACGAGGAACTTTATGACACACTGATATCTGATATAAAAAAATCTCAGTCAAATGGCAACCTTGACGTTGTTAAAGAGGCCTACCAGTTTGCTCTTGAAGCGCACGGAGATCAGAAACGTGTTTCGGGCGAAGAATATATCTGTCACCCTCTCCAGGTTGCTATTATAATTTCAAATATGCTTCTGGACTGTGACACTATCGCAGCAGGTATTTTACACGACACCATCGAGGATACAGATGTCTCCTACGAGGATTTGGAACAAAAATTCGGCAAAGATATTGCTCTTATGGTTGACGGGGTTACAAAGCTTGGTAAAATCCAGTTAAGTCGGAGGCCAAGCGGTCTTAGGAAGACA
>JAZSKF010000220.1:0-6056 GCA_045534715.1 Clostridia bacterium
ACGCTCCCAAAATTATTTTTCTGATGTTTTCGGGTGTGTGTTTAAAATAGATTTCTTTTAAGCATTCTGCCGGTATAATCACCCCTGCATTTTCCCTCATAAAAGAAACGATTTTCTCCACATTTTCGCTGCCATAGATATTATAGCATGCCGGATATTTTCCCAGAATGTCATTTTTATTGTCTTTATGAGCAAAATTCAAAATGGGTTTGCCTGTCGCAATATACTCAAAGGTTTTACTGGGCGTAAATTCCGGCACTGTGTTTTCCACATTAACCAGAATATCTGTTTCTGCATATATCTCAGCGAGCGTTTCTTCATTTACCATAGCATGCAACTGTATCTTTCCTTCCGACCTTTTCACTGCTTTTTTTATCATACCGTCGCAATCCGAAATGCAGAAAAGATGCAGCAAGAATTCGTCAGGAAGGTTGCCTATCGTTTCAAGAAGCATTTTGGGACTGCGAATTTTTTTGTAAAACCTGCCGGCATATACCATATTTATTCTTCCTTCGGGAAGAATTTTTTCCCCCGCTGCACATCTTTGCTCTTTTTGTTCCATCATATATGGCAACGGCAAAAATTTTTCTTCCTGACCTTTTTTAAGAAATTCGCAGCTATTAAATATTTCTTCCGAGAGCAAATTTTTGTCCGCAAAAGACAAAAGCTTTTTTTCAAAATTCCTTGCTCTTTTTTTGCCTGCGTTTTTTGCAGCATACGAGTCTGCAAGATATGTAACCCATTTAACTTCAGGGTGTGCCTTTTTAAATTTTTCTGCAGCACAATGGCACGCTATAGGTCCACTTACTGAAAACACAATATCTATCGGGTGTTCCCTGTGTATTCTTTCAAGTATCGAGCAGGCAGCTTTTTTATACCAGAAAAGATTGTTCGGTTGCCGGAATAAATCAATAAAATATATCGGTAGTTTAAATATATGGTAGAGAAATTTTCTTCCTGACAAACGAAGCTTTTGTTGCATGAGAAAATATGGAGTGAAAGCAGGAATAACTTTTTTGCCGCCATGCACATATTCCTTTGTGCTTTCACCAGCGGTGCAAATAACGTCAACATCATATTCATCCGCCACAGTGGAAATATTTTTTTCTGCACATTTGCCTGCCGGAGCCCCGCCCGGATAATATTCTCCAACAACCATTACAACATGTTTTTTCATTGTTTTCTGCACCTACTTTATGGTCATAACCTCACTGTATTTCATCATAAGAACGCCCTCGTAATAGTCGCCTGTTTCCTTTTTGTTTGCTATGCCCAAAAGGTTGTTTACTATCATTTTTATATGGTCTGCACCACACTCGTAGGCGTGGGGATACCCTCCACCAAACCGAGGATTTACCTCACAAATGCAGTACTCGCCGTTTTTTTCAAAAAGGTCTATATCAATCTGGCCTTTAAAGCCTGCCTCAATCACAAATTTTTCTATAAGCGAAAACAGTTTTTCATCTTTAAAGGAAACTGCCTTGTCCGTTTCGCCCGCTTTCATCAAAAGCTTTTTCTTTGTGAATATTGACACCACTTCTCCGCTTAACATATCTATGTACACATCTGCTCCGATTTCCTGCCCGTCCAGATATTCCTGAACCATGAGCCCGTCATTGTTTTCAAACAGGAAGTTCACCTTTTCGCAGTCGTATACGACGTTTATCATATTTGACGCACTGCCTCTTATGGGTTTTACAAATGCAGGAAATTTTATTTTTCCGCTTTTTACATCTTCAAAAAAATTATTCTTATTCTCATAGCTTTTTGCCGTTTTATAGCCATGAGCATGAAGCCAGTTATACATCTCAATTTTGTCAAAACTCATCTCGCACAGCTCATAGCTTGAACCAACAACTTTGGTGCCGACATTTTTAAACTCGTCCTCATTTTTTGCAAGAATGGAAAGCTCGGGATCAATCAGACTTATAATCCCTGTTATTTTTTCTTTTCTGCAAATATCTAAAACTGCCTCTAGATATCCATCCTCGGTTATCCTCGGCACAATATAATGTTTGTCTGCCTCGTAAAGCGCAGGAGCCGTATCTGTGCAGTCGGCCGCAACAACTTTGCCCTTTTTATCTATGGTCTTTTTAAAATACTGAACAATTTTGTTTCTCGTTCCGCAACTTAAAATCAGTATGTTTATTCCCATGTGCGGTCCTCCTCCTATAAGCTAAGGTCCTCTTTTTTCCGCTGGGTTGCAAGGTTTGGTTCAACCTCTCCGCTGTTTTCTGCAACATCTTTTTGCTTTAGTACCTGAAAAATAGTCATAAACACAATTTTTACGTCAAGCAAAAAACTTATGTTTCGGACATATTCCACGTCTTTTGCAAGTCGTGCGTCCCAAGTTAAAAAATTTCTTCCGCTAACCTGTGCAAGACCGCTGAGTCCCGGACGGACAGAGTGCCTTGCCCGTTCCTTTTCAGTATAGTAGGGCAGATATTCCACCAATAGCGGTCTTGGCCCCACTATGGAAAGGTCGCCCTTTAAAATATTAAAAAGCTCAGGCAGTTCATCAAGGCTTGTTGCCCTGAGTTTCTTGCCAAACTTTGTGAGCCTTTGCTCATCCGGCAAAAGATTTCCGCGTTCATCCTTCCAGTTGGTCATTGTCCTGAATTTATAAAGTGTGAAGATTTTTTCATCTTTTCCCGGGCGCTTTTGTTTGAAAATGACAGGGCTTCCAAGTTTTATTTTAACAAGCAGTGCAAGAAGGAGCATAATCGGCGACAAAACAACAATTGCCACAGATGATAACACCACATCAATGGTTCTTTTTATGTACTTTTCATACACACTTTTTCTGCCATCTATCATGCCCTGTTCTGCCACCTTATCTCACTCGCTCATTTTTGGGCGATTTTACTATAATTATAAATTGTTATACATAATTTATTATATATCATTTATAAAATTATGTCAATAGCAGCCAACTTTTGATTTATATAATAAAAAACAGGCCGGGTCTTAGCGACAGCCACATAAGGAAGTTTTTTATGGAGTAGTTCCAAAATCAAGGAACTACTCCATTTTCCTTGTTATCCGACTTTATACATCTGTGAATTTTTTTGGATTTTGTTTATTATATCCAATATTTCTTTTTCATCAGGAATATCAATCATTCCAACAGCGGTAAAATAAATATCAACCTTCACATGACAATGACCGTCATATTTGTCGTTGCTGTGAACCTCTATTCTTTGTATCAGAGAATTAACTATTGTTGGGGTAAGCTCTCGAAAATCGGTTAGTTCTCTCAAAGTTTTTAACAGAAGTCGCATATCAATATTCTGTTGCTCTGCTTTTTCCAATTCTTGTTCACTTTTGGACATTGTTTCAATAAGCTCTCTTTGTTCATTTTCATACATAGAAGCCATACGGGAATATCTGTCATCGCTTAATTTACCTAAAATGTTGTCCTCGTAAATTCGGGATATTATCATATCAAGTTCAGCTATTCTTCTTTTGCCGCTTTCAACTTTAGTTTTAAGTTTTTGAAGCTCACTTTTTCTTGCGGTTTGGTTTTTAGTTGCCATAAGATACAAAAACACTGGCTCATAGCATCTTACAAAATCTGCCAAGTTGCTTATTGCCTCAAAAACAATTCTTTCAAGAACAATATCTCTTATGAAATGTATTTGACACTCGCCCCGTCCGCTTTTGTAATTTGAACACCTGAAATGTTCTTGCTGTCTTGTCATACTTTTAGCAGCAGCGAAATGTAATTTTGCTTCGCAATCAGGGCAATATACCAATCCCGAAAACAGACTTGTTCTGCCCGTTGATGTTGGTCTTCTTTTATGCTGACGAAGCTCCTGAACTCTGAGCCATAAATCCTCAGTTATTATTGCATCTTGTGTGTTAGGGATAATTTGTTGCTCATCTTCGGATTTATGGATAACCTTATGTACCTTGTAGCTTACAGTTGTTGTCTTAAAGTTCACAGTACATCCTGTGTATTGTCTGTTGTCAATAATTCCTGCAACTGTTGCAGGGTCCCAATAATATGGTTTCTCAGGATATTTATGAGTCGTTGATAATCCTTTTTCTATCTTGTATGCGGTAGGAATAAGGATTTTTTCTTGCTCTAACTGACGGGCAATTTGTGCAATTCCACGACCTGCAAGCGATAATGAAAATATCCTTCTTACAACCTCTGCGGCTTCTTCATCAATTATCCATTTTTCTTTATCTTCGGATGATTTCATATATCCATAAGGAACTGTTGAACTTATACGCTTTCCGCTTGCAGCTTTCATCTGCCATACTGCACGAATTTTTTTGCTTGTCTGTGCAGCATACCATTCATTGAATATATTGTTGAACGGCATCATTTCTGTTCCCGTGTTAATCATTGTATCAACATTTTCCTGAATGGCTATAAACCTTATACCAAGTGTTGGATATGTGATTTCAAGATATTTGCCTACTTCAAGATAATTTCTTCCAAAACGGGATAAGTCTTTTACTACAATGGTTTTTACGATCCCTGCTTCTGCGAGTGCCTGCATTTCCTTAAAACCGCTTCTTTCAAAGGTGGTTCCAGAAATTCCGTCATCAATGAAAAACCTTGGATTTTTCAGTCCGTGGTCTTTGGCATATTTCATCAGGATTTCTTTTTGATTGGAAATACTATTGCTTTCTCCCTCTAAACCGTCATCTTGTGATAACCTTCCGTATAATGCTGTTATTTCTTCTGTTGTTTGCCCTGTAATATTTTGAGTTGTCATAATTCTTTTCTCCTTCCCGACAACCGGGCATAGCAAAGGATTTGAAATGATTTTACTATGCCCTGTAAAAATTGTCGAATATACTAAATTAAATTTTGTGATAAAATAATATTTTTAAATTGCTCCAATACGCTTTGCTTGCCCTCAATATTAAAATGGGAATGTACCTCGTATGTTGTACCACCGATTTTAATTTCAAAATTCAGGTTGTCTTTATCAAAGGTTGGAGTTAAGACTCCAATAGGAATATTTACTTGTTTTAACATATAACTTCACCTTACCTTTCAGGCTGTTGCCGTTTTTTGCGTTTGTAATGAGCTTCGCAAAGCTTTACAATTTCATCTTCAATCTGAGAATTTGTATAATTCTTTGGAAAGAACTTTCTTACACGCTCTGTCGGGATTTTAATTCGCTCCTTTTGGTTTGCTTTTTCCTCTGACATAATTTCAAGGATTTTATCATCGTCAAGCTCTCCTGCTTGACTTAGCTTTTTCATACGCACCGCCTGAGATAATGACGGAGTGCAATCTTCACTCTCAATGGCTTGTATCAGGTCTTGTTGTTCAATGTCATTAAGGTATGAAAGTTCAACCGCCGGAGTAAAAGCAATTCGCCCTTCATCTACATATTCCAAAAGCTTTGGATGCAGATATGTAAGGCGAATGTATCTTTGAACCGTCTTGTAGCTTTCGCCATACGCTTCACCAATTTCAGCAGATGTTCGGTTATCATCTGACTTCGGGACAAGTTGTCCCGAAGTTAAATCTGACCTATATCCTTGTCGGCTCATTGCTTCCATTTTTAATTTGTAGGCAAAGGCTTTTTCGCTTGGTGAAATGTTATCTCTGTGCAGATTACTGTCAACAAGAGCTATTGCCGCATTATCTGTGTCCATTTCAACAACAAGAGCAGGAACTTCTGTAAGCCCTGCTCGTTTACTTGCAAACAATCTTCTGTGTCCTGAGATTATTTCGTATTCACCATTTTCAAGCGGTCTTGCGATGATTGGAGATAAAATTCCATGTTCTTTTATGCTATCAATCAGCAGTTCCATTTCATCATCGTGCTTTACCTTGTAAGGATGGTTCTCAAATTCCTTTAATTTTGTTACATCAAGTTTTTGCATATTTTTCATCGTTCTTTGCTCCTTTCTTTCTGTATAACTTTTCTTTCCATTTCCCGTTCAATATCAAAGAGTTTTTCAATTTTCGGAATTGTTTCCAAAGTCGCTTTTGCGATTTTGAGCTTATCCCGTATAGGCTTTATTTGTGCGGATATACCTCTGATTTCTGCTAAATACATTTCCTTATCATCATCGGTTTTAGC
>JAZSKF010000138.1:0-2908 GCA_045534715.1 Clostridia bacterium
GTAGGGTGTATTGCCATACTTACCCCAACTGACGGGTTTTCCATCGCTGACAGACTCAAAGCCCGGGTTTGCCAGCATATTGGTATCTTCGTCAGTGATTGCAGTGATTTCCTGCTCTACTGCTGCGGCCTTAGAAAAGGTCACACCGCCCACACAGCCGAACAGCAATGCAACCAGCAAACTCAACGCCGTAGCACGCTTCAAAAAGTGTTTCATACGTTCTCCTCCATAAAACATAAAATTTTTGAGCTTATCATTCAAAAATCCCCATATATTATACTCCCAATAGGCCTGTAACGCAATTAGATTTTTCTAACTTTCTCGAAATGTAAATACACAAAAATAAGGTGCATATTTTATACATTATGCACAAAAGAACATCTGTTTAAACGAATTTATAGGTCTTTTTTTACATCATCCCAAAGCTTGTCAAGTTCTTCGAAAGACATTTCATCAACCGTTTTTCCCTGTTTGTTTGCCAGTTCCTCCATTTTTGTAAACCTGTCAACAAACTTCCCTGTGCTGTCATTTAGTGCAATTTCAGGGTTAACCTTAACAAATCTGCTAACATTTATGACAGAAAACAACAAATCACCAAGTTCTTCGTGAATTCCGCTGCTGTCATCTTTTTCTATTGCTTCTTCAAGTTCTGAAAGTTCTTCTTTTAATTTCAGGATAACATCTTTTGTTTCTTTCCAGTCAAACCCGACTTTTGCGGCTCTGGACTGCACTTTATGTGCCTTTAAAATAGAAGGCAAAGTTTTTGTAATGTCCATCAGCGAAGCCGACACTGTTTTATCTTTCTTGTCCTCCCGTTTAATTTTGTCCCAGTTTATAAGCACCTGTTCGGCACTATCCGCTTTAACATCTCCAAAAACATGCGGGTGCCTGTGTATCATTTTTTCCGAAATGCAGTTTATAACATCATCAATATTAAAAGCATTCTCTTCCGAGCCGATTTGCGCAAGAAGAACAATTTGCAAAAGCAAATCTCCAAGCTCGTCAGCAAGTTTCATACCGCCCTCGTCGCACGCATCAATTACTTCGTAGCTTTCTTCAAGCACCGTGCTTTTCATGGACTCAAAAGTCTGTTGTCTGTCCCAAGGACATCCCCCTTCTCCGCGAAGAGTTGCAATAAGTTTTGTAAAATCTTCAAAAGTGTAGTTTTTGCTCATTTTCATCCTATCTTTTCATTAGTTTTATTTTTATAAATATTTCTGCAATTTTTTCTCCTTTAGGGAGAATCATTACATCTTCTCTTGTAATTCCGCCCATAGATATCAATGTCAAAAGATATGCCAGAACAGATATGCCTCCGCTTAAAACAAAGGAAACAATCGTGCTTGTAAAGCCACCGCCAAAAAGTCCGGAAAGGAAAATGTAGCACACCCGCGCAACAACCGCCATAACAACCGCCGATGCTACCGGCACTGTCCAGAATTTAAATCCAATATCCGCTTTTGTAATTTTTCTTATATAGACAAGGTTAAGAGTCATATAAATAAAATAACATACGGCAGTTCCTATCGGGGCACCGTTTATATTTATAAGCGGGTTGCTCACCAGAACATTGTTGATTATGACTTTTGCAAGTCCGCCGAAAAATATATTTATAACAGGTACAATCACATTACCTGTCGCCTGCAGAATTGAGTTGGACACAAGAACAATTGAAACAAATGTCACCGCCGGAGCAATAAGCCTGAGCAGCATTGTGGCATCACTTGTTTTGTAAAGGATAGTTAAAATAGGTTCTGCAAGAGCTAGAAGTCCGACTGTGCAGGGCAATGCAAAAATATATGCACTTTTAATTGACTGTGTGGTAGTTACTTTAACCGTTCTTTTATCTCCCGAAACATATGCCCTTGCAATAGCCGGAACAAGCGCCATACAAAGCGACATAACAAGCGTTGGCGGCATATTGAAAAGCACAACTGCTTTGCCTGTGTATCTTCCATAAAGAACAACAGGACTTTCAGTGAGAAAATTCTTTATACTGTCAAGATTTCTGCCTATAAGAACAGTATCTATCATGTTGGTCAGAGTAAATACAGAAGCGCTGATTGTAACAGGAACTGCAATAACAAGCAGTTTTTTAACTATCGTGTTTACCCGCCTCGGTTCCCGAGAAGTTTTTATATCGGCATAAATTCTTTTCTTTTTAACCGAATAGGTTATCATCATAAATGAAAGGGCAAAGAGGCTTCCGCAGGTAACGCCTGAAACAGCTCCACTTGCAGCAAGCGGCAATCCTTTTGGAAGGATCAAAAACGCAAGTGAAAAGCCTATAACAAGTTTTCCAAGCGCCTCAATTACTTCGCTTACCGCCGTCGGTATCATATCAGAAAGCCCCTGGAAAAACCCTCTGTAAACAGACATAAGCGAAACAAAAAGTATCGAAGGCGCAATAGCTTTAACGGCAAGATTGGATTCTGCAAACTTTGTTGTTGCTGCCCATTTATCTGCAAAAAAGAAGAGAGCCGCACTGCCCGCAAGACCTATAACAAGAAAAATTGCGTATGCTACATGATATACACGGCGTGCCTCTTTAACATTGTTTATAACCATGCTTTCAGAAACCATTTTTGAAACTGCAACAGGCAGTCCTGCCGTTGCAATTACAAAAAGACCGGCATAAATGTTATAGGCCGCATTAAAATATCCCATACCTTCGTCGCCTATGAGATGTTGCAGGGGGATTTTAAAAATTGCTCCGATAATTTTAACGGCAAAATTTGCTATAAGCAATATTGCCGAACCTTTCACAACCGATTGTCCGTAAGATTTTGCTGACATCAATATTCCTCCGGATATGTATTTTTTTATATTATATCACATTATATTTGATAATAAAAGTATTTATTTTAAAAATATTATATTTTCTTTTTAAAAACAAAACTGCTGACTG
>JAZSKF010000051.1:0-7538 GCA_045534715.1 Clostridia bacterium
GGCAGCACATAGAACGAACGTCTGAGGGCTCCATATCCGAGTTGATGTAGTTTGAGAAATAAGGGGTACCGTACTTTGCGGTCATCTCGAAGAGAAGCTTGTTGTTCTCTGTTTCAGACCAGTCAATGTCACGGGTGATAGAATATGTGGGAATAGGATACTGGAAACCACTGCCGTTTGCGTCACCCTCAATCATTGTTTCGATGAACGCACGGTTGACCATGTCCATTTCCTTTTTACAATCCTTGAACTTGAAGTCCATTTCCTTACCGCCAACAATGCAGTTAAGCTCCGCAAGGTCGTTAGGAACGGTCCAGTCAAGGGTTATGTTGGAGAAAGGAGCCTGAGTACCCCAACGGCTCGGGGTATTTACGCCGTATATAAAAGATTCAATACATTTTTTATCTTCTCTGTAGGAGAGGTTGTCCACTTTTACAAATGGTGCAAGATATGTATCAAATGATGAGAATGCCTGTGCGCCTGCCCATTCATTCTGCATTATACCAAGGAAGTTAACCATCTGGTTACAGAGGGTTGCAAGGTGGCTTGCAGGAGAGGAAGTAATTTTTCCTTCAATTCCGCCAAGACCTTCCTGGATGAGCTGTTTTAATGACCAACCGGCACAGTAACCTGTGAGCATAGAAAGGTCGTGAATATGAATGTCTGCATTTTTATGAGTGTTTGCAATTTCATCATCATAAATTTCAGAAAGCCAGTAATTGGCAGTTATAGCACCCGAGTTGCTCAGGATAAGACCGCCTACTGAATATGTAACGGTAGAGTTTTCTTTTACACGCCAGTCGGTTACCTTTACATAGCTGTCTACAATTTCTTTATAGTCTAAAATGGTAGATTTCATGTTACGCATTTTTTCATGCAGTCGGCGATAGAGGATGTATGCTTTTGCAACATCTGCATAGCCAGCCTGAACGAGAACTGACTCAACGCTGTCCTGAATGTCTTCTACCATAATAACGTTGTCTTTTATTTTAGGTTCAAAGTCTGCAGTAACTTTGAGTGCGAGAAAGTCAATTACAGAGGGATGATACTGCTTGTTCTGCGCATCAAACGCCTGAGTTATTGCTTCGCTTATTTTGCCAAGGTCAAAGCTTGTTATTTTTCCGTCACGTTTTTTTACCTGATACATATATAACCTCCTGAAAATATTATTTTATCGCTATGTCACTCATTATAGCATAAGAAATATGGCTTGTCAATAGAAAAAACACAACATATTGTGTTTTTTTAAAAAAACAAACACAATATATACCGATTGAGGCGTAAAAAACAGACAAAGCAAAGGCGCTTTGTCTGTTGGTTGTTTTGTTAAATGCCGCGGAGTGACACGTTTTTTACATGGGGACGTACAATTTCTGCAAAGGCAAGAAGCTCACTTTCGGAATATGCGGAAAAGCCGGAGCCTATCATATTTTCCGAGTCTTTGTAGCACTGGAGATAATAGTTTTCCGCGCCTTTTATCAGTGTGGCAATATCCTTAAACGATTCTTTGTCGTGGAGTTCTTTTACTACCGTTGTTCTAAACTCAAAGGGAATATCGCCCGAAAGAAGAAGCGAGATACTTTTTTTAACCGGTGAAAAGTCAAAATCTTTCACACCGATTGTCTTTGCATATTTTTTTTCCGAGTTTTTGATATCCATGGCAACATAGTCAACAAGCCCGCGTGACAAAATTTCCCGGAGCCTGTCGGGGAAACTGCCGTTTGTGTCAAGCTTTACATTATAGCCCATGGATTTTACTTTTTCAAGAAACGCTGCCCCATCTTTTTGCATAAGCGGCTCGCCGCCCGTCAGACACACTCCGTCCAGCACTCCTTTTCGCTTTTCAAGAAAAGAAAAGATTTCGTCCAAGTTTATTGGGGAGGAAAACTGCTGTGGCAAAACAAGCGGAGCGTTGTGGCAAAAAGGACAACGGAAATTGCAGCCTGCTGTGAAAAGTGTGCAGGCAACTTTGCCGGGAAAGTCCAAAAGGGTGAGTTTTTGCAGTCCGTGTATTATCATATACAATATACCTTTCTAAAGTCGTTTTTCATTTGAAAAAAAGAGCCAAATATTTTGTCGTATCTTGCAGGAAAAAAGGGAACAAGTCCGCCGCCGGGGTTAAAGGTGAGCTCCGAAAAAATGAAATTTTCGGGAGTGATATAAAAATCAACCCGTACAAAATCAAATGGTGATGCGAGTTTTTCGGCAGATAAAATAAGCTCATTTATATTTTTGGGGAGAGTGAAATTTCCCTCTGCAAACCCGTAGCTTGCGGGGATTTTCACAAGGTTTCTGCCGTAAAGAGTGGATTTTTCATCTTTTATAAGATTAAAAAACTCCGTTTTCCCGTTAAAACAGAAAAGCTCGCATTTGTATATTATATCGGAAAGATATTCTTCGGCAAAAAGCATGGGAGAAATGTCCCGATAATTTTTTTCGCGACCAACAAAGTAGTAGTTTTCTTTGAGCCAGTTTTCTGCCTGCATGGAAATTTGACTAAAATCTGCATCTTTTTTATTTTTTACAATTATATATTTCCCTGACGAGTGGTTGCATTTTAAAACAAAACTGTCGGGAAGCAGGGGAAAGTCAATTTCTTTGGCCGACTGATATTTTGCGTATACTTCGGGTGTCCTGACAGTTTCAGGCAAATAATCTCTCACCGCAAGTTTGTCGGTATAAACAGAGTTTTGTGCCATAGCTTCGTTTATTTTGCGGGCACAAGTGTGGCGGGAATGAGTTTTTGAATTATGCAGATTGGGAAATTTAAAAAAACCTGCAAAAAACAAAAGCTTTGTAAAGGTTTTGTCCGAAAGGGAGCCTTTTTTCCCAAAGACTTTTATTATAAGTATTTTTAAGGCAGATGAAAGTTTTTTCATTGTAAAACCTCGTTCTTAAACATATTTATATAACTGTTTATAACGCTGTCGGTATTTAATTTGCCAAGTGCATAATTGCGGGAATTTTCACACATTTTGTTAAATTCAGCCTCTTCCATATCGGCAAGAGTGTTTACCGCGTGCAGAAAACCGTCTGCATCGTCCGGGGATTTGGCAAATCCGCAAAAATGATTTTCCAGGTCATGCCAGGGAGTGGTGGTGCTGGTTATTACCGGGCGGGAACATGCAAGTGTTTCGATGATGGAATGGCCAAAATTTTCCGACTGAGTGGGCAGAAAAAGAGCGTGGTAGTTTGGTATAGCCGAAAGCATTTCATCGTGGGACAGGGGCCCCATAAAACGAACTTTAACGTTGGGCGGGAGAACCGCACAAATCTGTTTGCATTTTTCAAGATAGTTTAAATCTTCCTGTGCACCATAAATGTCAAAAGAGATGTTTCTGTCTGTTTTTCTCAAAACATCAAGAGCAAGCAAAAGATTTTTATGTTTCACTATTCTTGCAGAATAAAAAAGATTTAAACTGCCTGCCGATTTGCAAACGGGGGCAGAAGAAGCGGACAGACATGAAATGTTAGGAATGTTAAAGACGGTGTTTTTAAACAGTTTTGATACTTCCTGCTCCTCCTGAAGAGAAGAAACGTGAAAGCTTGCATTTTTAAGTCTTTTTGAAAGCTTCGCAGCACAAAGATATATTCTTTTTTTGAAAGATTTGTTTGACAAAGCTTCTTTAAGTAGCTCGCCGCGGGGAGCGATTATAAGTTTTGCTTTTTTGGAAAATGCCAGTGCGACGGCAAGGTCAGGATAGCTGAAAAAGCTGTTCACGTATATTATATCAGGGTTGGTTTCAGAAATTATTTTTTTAAGGTTTTTATATGTATATTTTCCGTAGTCAAGATAGTATGCCGAGCCAAAGAAAAAATCATTTTTGCCGCTGCAAACACTTTTAAGGGAAGTTTTTTCGCCCTTTTCATAGTTTTTTGAAATGACAGTTATATCAAAATCTTTGCAAATTGAGTTTACGAGATTATAAATACTCACAGCAGGACCGCCACCCTTTTTCTGCGGGTAGAATATGGAAGCAAGTATGAGAAGCCTGGGTTTTTTGTTGTTCATTGTGCCATATCCTTTCCTGATGTTTTAGTATATTTTCATTATAGCTTATATCAAAAATTAAGTCAATAGAGCCGTATAAGAATATGCTATTTGAACAAGTTATAATATTGAAGAAAAATGAAAGGGAAGAAAATTTATGTTTATTATGTCTGCAGTTATTATAGCACAGTTTGTTGTTA
Organism: Clostridia bacterium; assembly: GCA_045534715.1. GTDB lineage: Bacteria > Bacillota > Clostridia > RUG12999 > RUG12999 > RGIG7450. The sequence goes on from JAZSKF010000051.1 coordinate 4,192, forward strand.
CAATAATAATGGGTATATATTTTGCAAAAGCAATTAAAGAAAAAAGCGGCGATTCCTGGAAAATAAAAAGAGGAGATGACGGAGAACTTACAAAGCTTAAAAAAATGCGGGAAATAAAGCTTAGTATCCCGTTGTCCGAAAAAGTAAGGCCGTCTTCTTTCTGTGATCTTGTGGGACAGGAAAAGGGCATAAGAGCTTTACGGGCGGCACTGTGCGGCCCCAATCCGCAACACGTTTTAATATACGGGTCTCCCGGAGTGGGAAAAACGGCAGCTGCAAGACTGATTCTTGAGGAGGCAAAGAAAGAAAAAACATCGCCTTTTTCACAGACGGCTAAATTTATTGAAACAGATGCAACGGTTATGCGGTATGACGAAAGAAATATTGCAGATCCGCTTATCGGGTCGGTGCACGATCCGATATATCAGGGGGCGGGGTCTTACGGGCCGGCAGGTATTCCAAGGCCTAAACCGGGCGCCGTGACAAAAGCACACGGTGGGATTTTGTTTATTGATGAAATAGGTGAACTGCACCCAAGCCAGATAAACAAGCTTCTAAAAGTGCTTGAAGACAGAAAGGTTTATCTTGAAAGTGCATATTATTCTGCTGATGACAAAGAAATTCCGTTGCATATTCACGATATATTCAAGAATGGACTCCCGGCAGATTTCAGACTTGTGGGAGCAACAACCAGGTCGCCCGAGGAGATTCCGCCTGCCATAAGGTCCAGGTGTGTTGAGATATATTTTGAAGACCTTGACTATAACGAACTTTATAAGATTGCAGAAAAAGCTGCAGAAAAAAGTGGATTTGAAACGGAAGATGGGGTGTGCCCACTTGTTGCCGAATATGCACAAAACGGAAGAGATGCCGTTAATATGATTCAGTCGGCGGCAGGTCTTTGTCTGGTGGAAAAAAGAAAAGTTCTTTCAGTCGAAGACATTGAGTGGGTTATAGAAACAGGGAAATATTCAAAAAGATGTGTTCCAAAACTTGAAAGAGAAGAAAGACCGGGATGTGTAAGCGGTCTTGCTGTGGCGGGAAGCAGGGGTATTGTGATTGATGTGGAAGCAGATATATCTGATGGGAAAGGAATATTTTTAAGCGGAATTACAGAGGGAGAAAGTGTGGAAATCGGTGGGAGAAAACTTGACAAAACGTCAAGCGCAAAAGCGTCTGTTTCAAATGCGGTTGTTGTTTTAAAAAAATATTTTGGAATTGATTTAAGCGGAAAAAGAATAAACGTCAACATTCCGGGCGGGACATTTGTTGACGGACCATCTGCGGGGATTGCCCTTTTTACTGCACTCTATTCGGCAGCAACAAATACGCCTGTAAACTCCTGTATTACAATGACTGGAGAAATTTCCATATGCGGCAAGGTGAAACCTGTTGGAGGAGTGAGCACAAAGCTTGATGCGGCAATTGCTGCCGGAGCTGAATGTGTTATTATGCCGGCAGAAAACAGGCAGGAAAATTTTGATAGACTTCCTATTAAAATATTTTATGTTTCCGACGTAAGAGAAGTTGAAAAAATTGTGTTTGAATCTGCCGGTCACAACACAGGTCTGGCGGTGTGATTATGTATTGACAGAGAAGATGGCAAATGATATAATTGTAAAAGTTAGAGCTGCACTTGTGCAGCTCTAATAAGTTTGCAGAAAAGCAAAAGGAACGATTCTGTTATGCGACAAAATATACAAAAATGCTCTACCTTCTCAATAAATATGCTGATTTACGGCATGAACGGCGTCTATACTTTCTTACCGCTTTATTTGTCCCAATATTTTGACAGTGTAAAACTTGGTTATCTTATGATGATACAACCGTTACTTCTTTGTATTGCTCCATTTTTCTGGGGAGGAATTACCGACAGGGCAAAGTCGCAAAACCTTGTTCTTGCACTGCTTACCACGGGAGCTGCTCTTGCTTTTGCGAGTATTACTATGAGCAACAGTTTTTTGTGGGTTGCGGCAATGCTTGTTTTATATGCGCTTTTCCAGGCACCCTATGGTGCGCTTGTTGATGTGCTCACCATTAACTCTGCAGGTATACTCAAGATAAATTACGGAACTTTTCGCATAATGGGTACTTTGGGGTATGGCATTTGTGCTTACATAGTCACGCTTTCAAAAAATACTGAATCGGCATTTGCAGTTTATGTTGGTGTTGCAATTTTATCTGTCATATCTGTTTTACTTATGCCAAGGGCAGGAGCACCTCAGAGACGCGGGCAAAAAAGAGACAAGAGCGAGGAAAGTCTTTTTAAGAACAAAGAGCTTATGACGCTTATACTGATAATTACGGCATCATATTTTGCTTGGGGTTATTATACAAACTTTTTCCCTACATATATCACAGAATCGCTTGGAATGGACAAGAGCAGATGGGGTATAATTGCCTTTTTAACTGCGTTCAGTGAAGTGCCGTTTTTTATCTACTATTCAAAAATATTTGAGAAAATAAGTATCAGGAATATACTCGTTATAACAGGAATAACACTTATTTCAAGATTTTTGGTTTTTTCTTTTGTCACAAACACGGCGGTGCTCATATTTGTTTGTTTTATAACAGGCCTTTTCATAACTGTGAACATATATTGTGTGACAATTTACATCACAAAAGCCATAGCACCCGGTATGATAAACCGTGCACAGAATATGGCGTATGCGCTGGGTACGGGAATTCCAAAAATGCTGGCGGGGTGTATTGGCGGGTATATGACAAAATTTCTTGGTGAAAGAGTTTCGTTTGTTATTTGTGCCCTGCTTTGTTTTACAGCACTTGTTGCCACACTCCTGAGCAAAAAGACTATGGAAAATATTGATAAAAAAGTGAGAAAACTCTCTGAGTCTTAAAGCTCAGAGAGTTTTTTTTCTAGATATGAAATTGCTTTTATATATCCGTCAAAACCAAATCCGACAAAACTTTCTTCGCAAAACTGGCGGACAAAAGAAATCTGGCGAAAATCATCTCGCTTTGAAAGGTCGGAAATGTGCACCTCAACAGCAGGGATGTTCACCGCTTTGAGTGCGTCAAGAATTGCAACGCTTGTGTGGGTATATGCAGCGGGGTTTATCACGATGCCGTCATATTTTCCAAGAGCTTTCTGAATTTTGTCCACTATTTTCCCCTCGTGGTTTGACTGAAAAAGTGTGACGCCGATTTTTCTTTCTCTGCAATGGGTTTTAATCATTTTCTTAAGCCGGCAGTATGTATCTTTTCCGTAAATGTCCGGCTCTCTTATTCCGAGCATATTTATATTTAATCCATTTATAACAAGAATTTTCAAGAGAAAAACAACTCCTTTATTTTTTCTGCAGTATTTTCTGGACTATTCACGTTTT
>JAZSKF010000083.1:0-5921 GCA_045534715.1 Clostridia bacterium
CAGCAAGAGCAAATCTTTATATCGTTTGAAAGAAAGTCCCTTTTTTGCCTCGTCAACATACATATCTTTTATGTCCGCCGCATTTTTAAGTGCCAGGACATAAGACCTGTTCTGATACATTTTTAAAAAATATGCACCATGCTTGTTAATAAACGGAAAATGGGTTGCAACAATAATTTTTTTTGCAAAAATCTTTCCGTACTCTGTCAGGGCAGCGCCGGGCATCAATTCGAGAATTCTTGTATTTTCAAATATTTTTATGTTCTTTGCAAGAGCATATGCAAATTTTAAAGGATGAAAATTTGCCTGGTTTTCTATTTTAACTGCTCCCGCAATATCAAAAGGCAGCTCGGTATCTTTGCAAAACTGCGCATCACACCCCAATTTATTTAAAATTTTAACCTCTTTTTCTATTGCGCCCACGTTGTTCAACGAATATACAAAAGAATCTGCATTTTCAAAATCTGCATCGGCGTTTGCTGCCAGTTCTTTAAGCTTTTCGGCAGCTTCTTTCTGGCTCGCATAATAAAGCTGCGCTTTTTCTATGCCATATCTTTCGAAAATCTTATTGTATATAAGCCCGTGCTGAAAGGTTATTTTTGCGGTAGTTTTATTTGTCACTCCCGAACATATTTCCTCCGCTTCGGCAAGCACGCAGTACACACCCGCCTCTTTCAGCATATAAGCACACAAAATTCTGCATATTCCCCCGCCGACAATTAAAACGTCCGTCTTCACATCTTGCGAAAGGGCGTCAAACTTCTTTTTTTCAACATCATTATTCCACAGCGATTTCATATCTTCACCTCTGATGTTATTATCTCAAATAATGGAAAAAGAATACTTTTTTATAAAAGAAAAAACCGCTAATGCGGTTTTTTTAAATTATTTAAATTCATTTGCAGGCATATACTTTGCATAAAACTCTTCATAGGTTATGCCTTCTTCATATATTATCTTTGCTGCCTCTGTGCCAACATATCTGTAGTGCCACGGTTCATAGCCATATCCTGTAATCCATTCCTTGCCTTTTGGATATCTTAAAATAAATCCGTACTCATGCGCATGATTTTGCAACCATTTAAATTCGGCTGTATGTTCAAAAGAAGCCAGAGTGGAACTTATATCCACTGCCAGTCCTGTCTGGTGTTCGGAATGACCAGCTCTTGCAGTGTAGGTGTCTGCATTCTCCTGACCTGTCGTTCTCACTCTTTTATTAAACAGATTCCTCTGATAATCTTCTGTTCGATATGCCGAAACAACTCTCATCGAAAGTCCGTCTTCTCTCGCGGCATCCGCCATCTGCACATAATTTTCATAGGCCACACCCGCAAGCAAATAGGTTCTTCCGTCATTTGCTCGGTAGTCCCTCTCCATCTCAACAAGGTTATGTTGGGTAAACCCTGACGGCAGTCCGTTATACTTGTTAACCAACACCAGAAGCTCATAAGGTTGTTCTATGATACTTACATTTTCATAAAATGGATAGTCCAACCCTATATTCACCTTTAACAGAACATCCTCCATGCTTAATTCAGGCATTTTTACGTGATAGCTTATATATCTTTGAAATCTTTCCGGATAAAAACAACTGCTTTTTTGAACATCCAGAACATCTTTTATAATTTTATTAAAATCACTGTTAAAAAAATATTTCTGTATGTTCAGCCGACCGCTGTCATACGAAATTCCGTCCGGGCATAAAGAGGGAGTCAGCATTTCCACGGGAATGTATGTTGTATAGTTTTTCGAGACGGACCCGTTTTCAAAGGTTTTCTCTTCGCCGTTAACGGTAATTACATTGGTTCCGACTATATGTCGTATTATATCTCCGTCACGGGACAAAGCAAGAATCTGTGAGTCTTTGTCTCTGTAAAACACCGACGCACCCATTTTTTCAAAAACCGCTCTTATGGGAACATAATATGTATTTCCTGAATATACGGATCTATACCCTGTCTCCACTCCGTTAACCGCAACTGTTAACCCATCCTGAACATCGGTTGCACCGGCGCAGATTGAAGAAAATAAAAATATAATACACGTCAAAACCAGCAAAAACTGTTTTTTCATAAATTCCACTCCAAAACTTCTAACATATTTTTACATTTTATCACAAAATAGCTTGTATGTAAATATTTTAAAAAAAATTAAGCGTACTGTAAATTTCAGTACGCTCTAAAAATCGTGGCGAAAACCTGCATCTATGTTATATTTTTCAAAGATGCTAACAATTTCTTCCACTACATCAAAATCAGAGAGATTGTCGTTTTTTATAACCTCTTGTATTTCCCCTAACATCCGCGTGGCTGTCGTGTCCGCAATCCTTGATGCGTCAATTTCTAAATCCTGCATTCTGAACTTTATAAAATCAATTATGTAATTTTTTAAAAGTTCTACCTTTATATGCATATTTTACCCCCATAAATTAAAAAAGTGCGCAGCCGTAGCCACGCACTAAAAATGCATAGCCCCAAATGCTGCGACACATCATTTACGCCATATAGGTGCAAAACCAGGGATGCATTTTTTCAAATATAAAATGCACCTGCTATGGCAAAAATATTCAGATGTGTCGCACATATAGTATATCATATAAGAAAATAAATTGTCAAGAGAAATAAAAAAGCTTTGCGAGAGGCAAAGCTGAACGGTTTAGATGCATAAATATTTTAATGAAATATCTCACTTCGTTCAATGTGAAATAATCCTGACGGATTATGAAATATTTTTCTTTCAGAAAAATGTAAAATAAAATTTGCCTTTTCATATTGCGTAGCAATATTTCATACACGAAGTGTATTTCATAGCGGAGCTATTTCAGTTGTCGCAGGCAAATTTCATTGAAAAAGCGACTTGTCAAAACAAGTCGCTTTTTCTGGAGGCACCACCCAGATTTGAACTGGGGGTAAAGGTGTTGCAGACCTCTGCCTTACCACTTGGCTATGGTGCCTTATGTTTTTTTAGAGAAAAAGACGCATCTTTCTGCGTCTTTTTCTTGTGTGGAGCGGAAGACGAGATTCGAACTCGCGACTTTCACCTTGGCAAGGTGACACTCTACCACTGAGTCACTCCCGCAAATTTGGTGCCTCCGGGCGGAATCGAACCACCGACACGGGGATTTTCAGTCCCCTGCTCTACCAACTGAGCTACAGAGGCAAACACTTTTTTAAAAAAAGTGGCGACCCGGAAGAGACTCGAACTCTCGACCTCTAGCGTGACAGGCTAGCGTTCTAACCAACTGAACTACCGGGCCATGGTGTGGTGGGCACAACAGGGCTCGAACCTGTGACCCTCTGCTTGTAAGGCAGATGCTCTCCCAGCTGAGCTATGCGCCCACACCTAACCGCCTCTGCGAACATGCGCGTTGTTCTTAGCAGCGGAACATTAACTATTATATATGCTTTCAAGACAAATGTCAAGTGTTTTTTTAAATTTTTTTTATTTTTTTTATTGATTTAACATTTCCCTGATTGTTTCGCCCTCTATTCTATATTTTTTATTGCAATAATAGCATGTCATTTCGGCGAAACCCTCCTTTTCGAGAATGTCTGAAAGTTCTTCTCTGCCGATACTCATAAGGGCACGTTTTATACTGTCATAGTCACATACACATTTATATTCAGGTTCTCTGCGTTCTGTTACACATATTTCAAATCCGTTTAAAACTTTTTCTATAATATCATCAATTGTCATACCGCTTTTCAGCATATTTGTAACAGACGGAATATCGCGGATATTATTTTCTATTTTCTCTATATCCTCTTCGGTTGCATCGGGCATGAGCTGTATTATATACCCGCCTGAACAAGCTATCGAATAATCTCTGTCCACAAGCACTCCCAGCGCAACTACCGACGGTATCTGTTCGGAAGAGGCAAAATAGTAGGTTAAATCGTCTGCAACCTCACCGCTTTGAAGTTCAACTCTTCCAACATAGGGCTCTTTCATTTTAAGGTCGCGCACCACCGTGAGATAACCTTTTCCTATTGCGCCGCCGACATTAAGTTTTCCATTTTCTTTAAGAGGAATGTCCACCAGATTGTTAAGTACATACCCTCTGACCTGTCCTATGTTGTTTCCTACCGTTACAACGCTTCCGATAGGTCCGTCCCCTTTTAGCTGCAAAGAAATTGATTCCATATCTCCTTTGAGCATTGTGCCCATCATAGCAGTTGCCGTAAGCGTTCTGCCGAATGCCGCACTTACAACGGGCGATGTCTGGTGTATTTTTTGTGCGTCGTTAACAAGTGCAGTTGTAACCGCACCAAAAAATCTTATTCTTCCCTGTTTTTCGTTTCCTCTAATAATAATATCTTTCATTTTGTCCTCAACTATACAATAAATTATTTCCTTTTTTTATTAGAAAAGCATATTTTTCTTAAGTGTCATTGCAATTTCTTCGTTTTTAAGCAGACCAACAATGGCAAATGCAAAATCTGAAGCTGTTCCTGCCCCGCGTGATGTAATGGCGTTCCCACTCACCACAACTTTTTCTTCGATAACTTCTGCTCCTTCAAGACTCTTTTCAAATCCCGGATAGCATATTGCCTTTTTGCCTTTCAGAAGACCAAATTCGCCAAGCACCGACGGTGCCGCACAGATAGCAGCAATATAGTCTCCCCTTTCGTCCGCCTCTTTGAGCATTTCTTCCAGCTTTTTGCAGCTTTTAAGATTGGGTGTGCCCGGTATTCCGCCCGGCAGAATAAGCATTTCTGCTTTTTCTGTTTCTTTTATGAGCATATCGGCAATCACAGCTATGCCATGTGAGCCGCACACCTTGTGTTCGTCTGTTATACTGACTGTTTTTATATCAATTTGCGCCCGTCTTAAAATATCGACAACTGTCAGCGCTTCGATTTCTTCAAATCCATCTGCCAAAAAAAGATATACCATTTGTCTTCCTCCCTAAAATATTCTGATATAATTTTTCTGAAGCGGCAATTTTTCATTGCCTCTTTGACCAACAAAAAGTCTGATGTCGTCAATTTTTTCATTTAGAGATTTAATCATGACCGTGGGCACTTTTTTTATTTCTATCTGTCCCGAATAGAGGGTTTCTGCAAGAAATCCGTGAGAAGGGGCATGAATAACAACACGGTCAATCTGCGAATTGTGCGCATAAATAAACTCTAAAACAGCATGAAGTCCTTCTTCTCCGGTGTATGCGATTTCGTCTGCATAGATATTTCTGTTTTCTATGTCATAGACAATGTAGGCTGCCGACTCATCATTTTTGTCATAAAAAATATATGTTCCGCCCGTTTCAAGAGCATATTGGTCCAGAATATCTGCAAAATCCTTTTCTTTCCTCTCTACATACCCGTCATATTCCGAAACAAACTTTTCATATATCTGCTGCATATCGCCCACATCTTCTCTGCCTGCTCTTTTGGAAACAAAACCTGTTTTTCGAGGCATATAATCCGTCGGGCAGTAGCTGTAATCAAGTCTGTCATAACAGCTTGTGTAGCCGAATTTTTCATAAAATCCGTCTACCGAGGGAGTGAGCAGTGTAAACTCTTTCCCGCGGGATTTTGCAAGTTCTTCTCCAAAAGACATAATCTGTCTTGCAATTCCTTTCCCTCTCATTTCAGGCAAGGTTGACACGCCGGCAATATAGCTGCAGGGGAAAATTTTATTTCTGATTGCCACGTCAAAATCCAGAAGCTGAAGTGCGGCAAGAACCGTGTCCCCCTCAAGAGCTACAACGGTGTTTTCAGGGTTAAAAACATTGTCAAAATACCAGCTGAGGTATGGGTCACTATCATAAAAGCAATAGTTCCACAGATTTTTTATCTGTTGTTTATGTTTTAACTTTGCTGTCGTTATTTTCATTTGTCATAAATCCTTTTTGCAGTTATTTTTTCAAGCAGAATTGTTGGGTGGTAGGACAGTTTGGCTTTTCTTAGTCCCTCAAT
>JAZSKF010000013.1:0-2461 GCA_045534715.1 Clostridia bacterium
CTTTAAGACCTCTTACAGCCTCAAATTCAACATTGTCAAGGTCTTTTCCTTCAACAAGCTCTTTAACTGTACGAAGAGCTGCTTCCATAACGCCGCCTGTTGCACCAAAGATAACGCCGGCGCCGGAACCGATACCAAACGGATCGTCAAATTCTTCGTCTTCAAGACCAACAAAGTTAATGCCTGCCTGTTTTATCATAACTGCAAGTTCACGTGTTGTGATAACTGCATCTACGTCTGCAAGTCCTTCAACGTTCATTTCTTTTCTCTGAGATTCAAACTTTTTGGAACTACAAGGCATAACCGAAACAACGAAAATGTCTTTAGGGTCTATGTTGTTTTTCTCAGCATAGTAGCTCTTGAGAATAGCACCAAACATCTGATGAGGAGATTTGCAGCTTGAAAGGTTAGGAATGAATTCCGGATAGAAATGTTCACAGAATTTTATCCAACCGGGAGAACATGATGTAATCATCGGAAGTTTTCCGCCATTATTTATTCTTTCAAGAAGTTCTGTTCCCTCTTCCATAATTGTAAGGTCAGCTGCATAGTCTGTATCAAAAACTTTGGCAAAGCCAAGACGTCTTAAAGCTGCTACCATTTTGCCTGTTGTAGGAGTTCCCATAGCCATGCCGAATTCTTCGCCGATGCCGGCACGAACAGCGGGAGCTGTCTGAACAAGAACGTGTTTGCTTCCGTCTGCAAGAGCGTCCCAAACTTTGTCTGTCTGACCGTTTTCATAAAGTGCGCCAACCGGGCAAGCATTGATACACTGACCGCAGTTTACGCAGGGAACTTCATGAAGGCTCATATCAAATGCAGAGCCAACTCTTGTTTCAATACCTCTGTATGCAGAGTCGATAACAGAAACTGTCTGAATGTTTTTACAAACAGAAATACATCTGCGGCAAAGCACGCATTTGTTGTTGTCACGAACGATAGAAGGTGACAACTTGTCTATTTCATGTTTAATATTTTCTCCGTTAAAACGGATGTCTTTAATGCCGAGATTGTCTGCCAGTGCCTGAAGTTCACAGTTGCGGTTTCTTACACATGTAAGACAGCTTCTGTCATGGTTTGACAAAATGAGCTCAACTGTAGCTTTTCTTGCTTTTCTAACTCTCGGAGAGTTTGTGTAAACCTCAAGTCCTTCAGATACGGGATAAACACAGGCAGCCTGAAGTGCTCTTGCGCCTTTGATTTCAACAACGCAGACACGGCATGCACCAATTTCATTTATATCTTTTAAATAGCAAAGTGTGGGTATGTTTATACCGGCAATTTTTGCAGCTTCAAGAACTGTTGTGCCTTCAGCCACGCTAACACTTTTGCCGTCAATGATTAAGTTTACCATTTGCCATATTCTCCTTTCTTAACCTACTGATATTGCATTAAATTTACAGGTTTCAACACAAGCACCGCATTTGATACATTTTGACTGGTCGATAACAAACGGTTTCTTGATTTCGCCTGAAATTGCACCTACAGGACATTTTCTTGAACATGCACTACATCCGATACATTTTTCCGGATTGATGGAATAGGAAAGAAGTGCTTTACATACGCCGGCAGGACATTTTTTGTCTACAACGTATGCAATATATTCATCTCTGAAATAGTGGAGTGTGCTGAGAATCGGGTTAGGAGCTCTTTAGTTGAGTGAGCATAGTACAGAGTCATTAATTGAAATACAGAGTTCTTCAAGGTTATCAAGGTCTTCAAGTGTACCTTTACCTGAAGTAATCTTTTCAAGGATTTCATAGAGTCTCTTTGTACCTATACGGCAGGGAGCACATTTTCCGCAAGATTCGTCAACAGTAAATTCAAGGAAGAATTTCGCAATATCTACCATACAGTTGTCTTCGTCCATAACGATAAGTCCGCCCGAACCCATCATGGAACCAATCTGCATGAGTGAATCATAGTCTATCGGAGTGTCAATGTGTGTTGCCGGAATACATCCGCCGGAAGGTCCACCTGTCTGAGCAGCTTTGAACTTTTTGCCGTTCGGGATGCCGCCGCCAACTTCTTCAATGATTTCACGAAGAGTTGTTCCCATCGGAACTTCAACAAGACCTGTGTGTTTAATCTTGCCGCCAAGAGCAAAAACTTTTGTTCCTTTGCTCTTTTCTGTTCCTATGTTCTGGAACCATTCAACACCGTTGTTGATGATAACAGGAATGTTAGCATAAGTTTCAACGTTGTTTAAAAGAGTAGGTTTGCCGAAAAGACCTTTTACTGCAGGGAACGGAGGACGGGGACGTGGTTCACCACGTTTGCCTTCGATGGAATTCATAAGAGCTGTTTCTTCGCCGCAAAAAAATGCGCCTGCACCAAGTCTGAGTTCCAGGTCAAAGCTGAAGTCTGTGCCAAAAATGTTTTTGCCTAAAAGACCAGCTTCTTTTGCTTGCTGGATTGCTATGTTAAGACGGCTAACCGCGATAGGATACTCTGCTCTTAT
>JAZSKF010000240.1:0-1512 GCA_045534715.1 Clostridia bacterium
CCCTAAGAAGCTCCTATCATTTATCTGACGCAGCCTACCCCCCGGCAACGGACGGGCAACCCTTAATTGCCGGTATACATGGCCTTGCAGGATGCAGTAGGATACCACTATAATGTCGCCATCATAATCCGTGGGCTCTTACCCCACATTTTCACCCTTACCGCAGTATCGCAGTCTGTTAACCAAAGGTTTCCTGCTGTGCGCATTAAAGAAAATCCCTAAAGATTCTCTCCAGTAAAATACTGGGCGCTCCTGCAGCGGTAGTTTTCTGTTACCCTTGCATAAACTCTTCGCCTATCTGTGCTTTCCACAGTGCACTGCCCTTTCCTGCCCGGACTTTCCTCCCAATTTCTTGAGCGATAGGACAGCCCGCCGGGGCACAAAGGTAAAAAAAACTCCTTTTCCCCGCAACAGAGACACTTCGTTCGGAAAATTACCCTTTTTCCCGAACGAATCTTCCAAAAAGAGACATTGCGTTCGGGAAATCACCTCAAAACCCGAACCAACTACTTTTGAATGGACATTCTGTTCGGGAAAAGCCCTCAATTCCCGACCGAAACTTTGAAGAGGAGATACTTTGTTCGGGAAATCACCTCAAAACCCGAACCAACTACCTTTGAATTGATATTCTGTTCGGGAAAAGCCACCAATCCCCGAACGAAACTTTGAAGAGGAGATGCTTTGTTCGGGAAAAGCCCTCAATTCCCGAACGAAACTTTGAGGAGGATATACTTTGTTCGGGAAAAGCCTTCAATTCCCGAACGAAACTTTGAAGAGGAGATACTTTGTTCGGGAAATCACCTCAAAACCCGAACCAACTACCTTTGAATGGACATTCTGTTCGGGAAAAGCCACCAATTCCCGAACGAAACTTTGAAGAGGAGATACTTTGTTCGGAAAATCACCTCAAAACCCGAACCAACTACCTTTGAATGGACATTCCGTTCGGGGAAAGCCCTCAATTCCCGACCGAAACTTTGAAGAGGAGATACTTTGTTCGGGAAACAACCTCAATCCTCGAACGGAGTGCAGAAGAAAATCTCTTCTGACAGGAAAATGAAAAAATTGTTTTGTCTTTTGGAAAATGCTTTTACCTTTGCAGTGTGCAAGGCAGAGATGCAGTGCGCAGAGAAATATAACAAACAAAAATTTAACATTTTGCTTGGGGGTGCCGTTCGGCTGAGATTATACCCTTTAAACCTGATGCGGTTAGTACCGCCGTAGGGAAAGCGTGGGAGACGTCCCACATCCTCGGTTTATAGAGTCTTTTTTTAGACACCCTCCTGCATAAAAAACATTTTTTCTATGAGAAAACTAATGCTTTTTTGCGGGATTTTATTTTTCCCATTAACCGGTAATTCACACCCGGAGAGTTCAGTTTGGTGCCAAAATGAATGTTTTTCTGCACCGGAATCAGCAGCAACAGAGGTTTGGTGCACAGAAGGAACCCCGCAGGATACCGTTACTTTTCAGAAGGAGGAGCGTTTGGACAGTATTGTTGTGAGCAGCAAC
>JAZSKF010000009.1:0-8293 GCA_045534715.1 Clostridia bacterium
GCTTGCTGTGCTTTCCTCTGTCATAACCATATTCCCTACCACTTTTTTGGGGCTTATGACATCAAAGAAAGAGCTTATTGTGGCAGGTGCCCCCTATGGTAAAATTGTTACGCTGTCCTTTATTTGCAGTGGCATATCATTCGTTTTCTCGTCAGCTCTTAGATGTTGTGGCAGAACAAAAGCTCCTCTTATGGCAAGTATAGTTTCTCTTTCGCTCAACACAACGCTTAACTATATTCTCATTTACGGAAAATTTTCCTTCCCCGCTATGGGCATTGAGGGTGCGGCCGTTGCAACCGTTATATCAAGAATAGTGGAAATGATAATGGTCATCTGTTTTGTTTATCTTGGCAGAGCAGAGGAAATAAAAGTTTCACCAAAGGATTTTAATGGACTTAATGGTTCTCACATCAAAAAATTCTTTATAATTTCAAGCCCAATAATTTTGAACGAATTCTCCTGGGGATTTTTCAACACCGTATATGCTGCCATCTACGGTCGTATGGGTACCGTAACGGTTGCAGCAATGAGTGTTGCTAACCTGATTTATCAGGCGTTTTCAACACTCCCCAATAGCATTGGTTTTGTAACCGCAATAATTCTCGGCCATCTTCTTGGCTCGGAAAAATTTGATGAAGCGAAAAAACGGTCTCTCACACTCGAGTTCTATTCTGTTTTTCTTGGAATTATAATGGGAGCCGTTATGATGGTTCTTGCACCCCTTTTCACATCCAGACTTTTTGGAGGCCTGAGCGGGGAAGCTATAAAACTTTCCATTTCGCTTATTTGTGTATTTGGATGCTATCTGCCTGCCATGACATACAATTTCACATCAATCGCAGGCACACTCCGCAGCGGCGGCGACACAATTGCCGCTACATTGATTGATACTCTTTCAATGCTTTTCATCGGTATTCCTGCCGGCATATTTTTTGGAATATATCTAAAAATGAATCCGGTTATTGTAGTTGCCCTAATGTACAGCGAATCAATTGTGAAAGCAGTTGTAGCTTTCTTCCGTGCCCGTACAAACAAATGGGTAAATAAAATTCACGCAGCAAATTAAAGGCAGGTGTTTTGCTTGTATTTTAAAAGTATTTCTTTACAGGGATTTAAATCTTTTGCAGATAAAACCGTTCTGGATTTTAAAGGCGGTATAACTGCAATTGTAGGCCCTAATGGCAGCGGAAAAAGTAATATTTCCGATGCCATCCGCTGGGTAATGGGCGAAATGAGCGCCAAATCTCTCAGAGGCAGCAAAATGGAAGACGTTATCTTCTGTGGCAGCGAAAGACGTAAACCGCTTGGTTTTGCAGAAGTAACCATCACTATGGACAATAGCGACAAATCAATGAAACTTGATTTTGACGAAGTCAGTGTAACCCGAAGAGTCTATCGTTCGGGCGAAAGTGAATATTACATAAACAAATCTCCTTGCAGACTGAAAGATATCCACGAACTGTTTATGGATACAGGTCTTGGTCGCGACGGATATTCAATTATCGGACAGGGTAAAATAGACGCCATCCTCAGCGCAAAATCTGACGAACGCCGTCATGTTTTTGATGAGGCTGCAGGCATCTCAAAATTCCGTTACAGAAAACTTGAGGCAGAAAAAAAGCTTGAAACAACAAACGACAATCTTGTTCGTGTTACAGACATAATAAACGAACTAGAATCTCAAATCGAACCCTTACGTAAACAGTCAGAAAAAGCAAGAGAATATCTTGCTCTTAGAGATACTCTTAAAAAGTCTGAAATAAACCTCTGGCTTTCGGATATTGACAAGAGCAAAACTGTGCTCGAATCAGTTAAACGCGACCATAATATTGTTTCGGACAACATAGCCTCTCTCAGCAAAAGCATTACAGACACAGAAGAAAAAATTTCTTCTCTTAAAGAAAAAAACCGTCTTAACGACTCGGATATAGACCGTCTTCGTGCAGAAATCTACAGAAAACGCGAAGAAATAACCAAATCGGAAAGCGAAGCAGAAATTATCAAATCCACTCTTGAGCATTCAAAGGGCGATTCCCTCAGAATTTCAGGAGAAATAAAACTTCTTGAAGAGCGCATAGAAATCCTCTCAAAAACTCTTGAAGAAAAACTTTCTCAAAAGTCGTTGCTTGAAAGTTCTCACGCAAAAGAAGAGGAAAAAGTTTCTGCATGCCACGACGATTTAAACAAAATAATCGAAGAAATAAAAGCTGTTCGTCTCGGCGCAGATAAACAGGGCGAACATTCCAGAGAGCTCAGCGACAAGCTTTTTGAGCTTAATGCAAAAGCCGCTGCAAACAAACAGCTTATTTCTTCCGAAACCGACCATATCGCAAACCTTTTGGAGCAGTTGTCATCTGCAGAAAAGAAATATTTGGAAAAAGAAGAAATCTACCGCGAGCTTGAAGAAAAAACAAACCGTCTTTCAAAACGGATAGATTCTCTCCAGAAATCTCTGGACGATGCAAAAGCCGAAAGTGAAGCAGCAGCTGATGCTCTTAATTCTTACACAGCCGAAACCACCATGCTTGAAAACACTCTAAAGACTTTAAAAGACAGAAAAAAACTGCTCGAAGATTTGGAATCGGGGTTTGACGGGTTTGGCGGCAGTGTAAAACTTGTAATGAAAGCAAACCAATCCGGCGAGCTTAGCTCTTTTGATATTTTTGGTCCCGTTTCATCGCTTGTTGAAACAGACAGTAAATATGTTTCTGCCATTGAAGCATCTCTCGGAGCTGCAACAAACCATATTGTAACCTCTGAAGAAAAGGACGCAAAAGCCGCAATCTCCTATCTTAAACAAACAAAGGGCGGCAGAGCAACTTTTCTTCCTATGAGCGCTATGAAACCAAAACCTTTTGCTGAAAAGGATGTCAGCTCATTAAAGGGTTATATAGGCATGGCAACTGACCTTGTAAATTATGACAAAAAATTCTCCCGTGTGATGGAATATCTCCTTGGCAGAACTGTTGTGGCAGACAATATCGATAACGCTATTGACATTGCAAAAAAATATTCCTATTCATTCAAGATTGTAACTCTTCACGGCGATGTGTTAAATGCCGGTGGCAGCATTTCTGGCGGAAGTCAGAGCAAATCCGGCAGTCTTTCAAGACGTGATGAAATTGAGAGTATTTCAGAAAAAATTGTTTCTCTCGAGAAAAAACTCAAATCTCAACTTACTCTGCATGATGAGTATCTTTCAAAATGCGAAGAAACAAAATCTGCTTTAGACACAAAAAACCGTCTTCTCTGGGACAGCAAACGGGAAATGGCAGAACATTCTGCCACACTCCGTCATTCCAAAGAAGCAATGGCAGACGCTCTTTCTCTGCTAAACAATTTAAAAGCGGACCTTGCATCTTCAGAAAAAATAAAATCGGATGCACTTTTGTTTGAAAAAACTTCCGAAGAAGAAATTTCCGGTCTCACCAATCTTATATCAAAGGTTGCTACCGACCGTGGCGGTGCAGAAAGCGTTATTTCTTCTCTTCAGGAAAACTATACCATTCTCACAGAAAGATTGAATGTGCTCACTGCTCAGTCGGTTTCTTCGGGCAAAGATTTGCAAATCTGCATCTCGTCAATTGAAGAAATTAAAAATGAGATATCAGCTACAAAAGCACAGATAGAAGAAAAAGAAAAATCAATATTAGAGTCCGAATCAGGAGCAGACCGTCTGAAACAGGAAATTGAAACACTTAAAGCGAAAAGCGAAAGCTTAAAAACAGAAATTGTTTCTGAAGAAGAAAGTCTTACTAAACTCACTGACCTCAAAGTTTCCTCAAACAATGATATTGATGCTGCTGAAACGCTTTTAAAGCAGCATAACGAAACTGCATTCAAACTTCGTGGTGAAGAGGGCAGACTTTCTGCAAAACTCGTAAAACTTGAGTCGGACAACGAAAATATTTTGTCTCGGCTTTGGGAAGAATATGAACTTACATACTCAAGCGCTCTTCCCTTCCGGGATGAATCTCTTGACTATGGCGAACTTTCAAAAGAAGTTGCGGCTTTGAAAAACAAGATTAAATCTATGGGCAACATCAATGTTAACGCCATTGAAGACTATAAAATCACAAAAGAGCGCTATGAATTTTTAAATTCTCAGCGTCAGGACATTCTTCTTGCAAAAGCACAGATAGAAGAGCTGATAGACGAAATGGTTCGCGTTATGTCGGAAATGTTTGAAAAGAACTTTGCTGCATTAAACAAAGCCTTTTCCGAAACATTCCGTGACCTTTTCGGTGGTGGCAAAGCTTCACTCACTCTCAGCACTCCTGATGACCTTCTTGAAAGCGGCGTTGAAATCGAAGTTCAGCCTCCGGGAAAAAACTTGCAGAATATAACCTTGCTTTCAGGCGGCGAAAAAGCGTTCACTGCCATCGCACTTATATTCGCCATTCTTAAAATTTCGCCAACACATTTCTGTATTTTTGACGAAATTGAAGCGGCTCTTGACGATGTCAATGTGTTCAGGTTTGCTGATTTTCTGCGCAAACTTTCTTCCCGCACACAATTCATAGTAATTACGCACAGAAAAGGCACTATGGAATCAGCAGACACTCTTTATGGTGTTACAATGCAGGAAAAGGGAATAACTCAGCTTCTTTCTTTGGAGCTGGATAACATTTAATTTACTTACACGAAAGGTAAAAAGTTATGGGTTTATTTGATAAGCTGAAAGAGGGCATTTCAAAAACACGAAATTCCTTCAGCGAAAAAATTGACAGTGTTCTCAGCACTTTTCACAAAGTTGACGAGGATTTGATGGACGAGCTTGAAGAAGCTCTTATTTGTGCAGATGTCGGAGCTGCAACCTCTATGGAAATTATTGACCGTTTGCGCTCGGCAGTTAAAGAAAAACGTATATCGGAAGTGTCTGATGTTAAAGATGCACTTGCCGGGATTATATCCGATATGATGCCATCAGCCGTAAGCTCTGAAAGTTTTTCCGGCCAGAAAATCATTCTTGTAATTGGAGTTAACGGTGCCGGTAAAACAACCTCCGCTGCCAAACTTGCTTACAGGTATAAAAAAGAGGGGCACTCTGTTCTTCTTGCAGCAGCAGACACTTTCAGGGCAGCTGCCATTGACCAGCTTCAGGTGTGGGCAGACAGATGCGGAGTTGACCTTATAAAACAGTCGGAAGGCTCCGACCCTGCGGCAGTTGTATATGATGCCATTGGTGCAGCAAAAAGCCGTCAGACTGACGTTCTGATTGTAGATACCGCAGGCCGACTCCACAACAAGAAAAATCTTATGGAAGAACTGCGCAAAATACTGAAAATTGCCGACAGTCAGCTTCCCAAAGCAAAAAAAGAGGTTTTCCTTGTTCTTGATGCAGGCGCCGGACAAAATGCCATTTCCCAGGCAAAGCTTTTTGGTGAAATCACTGAAATAACAGGGATTGTTTTAACCAAGCTTGATGGTACTGCAAAAGGCGGAGTTGTTATCGGCATAACCTCTGAACAAAACATTCCTGTAAGATATATCGGTCTTGGTGAAGACATTGATTCTCTTGAAGAATTTAATCCGGCCGATTTTTCCAAAGCACTTTTTGAATAGGCGGTGACAGTATGTCTGAAAAAAAAGAATCAATAAAAATAGCTCATAAAGGTTTGTGGATTACCGGTGCAATAATTTTTGTCCTGGGTTTCCTGGGCGTGTCGGCAGCAAATATTTATACCAACTACCTGAACATTGCAGACATCAGCGCAAAATATCTGTCAATATATTTAACAGACATTAAAGCTTCTGTTCTCATTTACGGTGCTGCCTTTTTGCTCTGTTTTATTATTGCAATAATCACAAATATAGTTATAAAAAAGAATTTGCTGAAATGGGAAGAAACTGCATATTTTCTTCAAAACAAATGGACATTTTTCGGCACAAGTGCAATTCTTGCAATATTTATAACTGCTTCTCTCCCCTATAACATAGCACGTTCCTTTATTGTTTCAACAAACCCTACATGGTTTGTTCACGCCGACCCAATTTATGGAAAAAATATTGGGTATTATGTTTTCCAGTTTCCGCTTCTTTTAGATTTGGTAAAATGGGGATTTTATCTTGTTATATCCGTTTTGCTCTACACTCTTGTAATATATTTTATGTTCTATATAAGAAACGGAGCAGGGGGCTTAAAAGAAATAAAAAAACAACCGCAGATTACAGGCCATGTAGCTGTTATTATTTTAACAATATACGGTCTGCTGGGTGTTATGAGTTCTCTGCTTTCAGAGCTTTTGCTTGTAAGCAGTTCCCTCACCGATTCCCGCGGCGGGTTTACAGATATAATGGTCTGGTCAAACTTTTATAAGTTTGCGCCATTCCTCCTTTGTATTATAATAATTGTATCAATTATTTTTATGGCAAGAAAACAAATCAAATATATGCTCTATTCCATGCTTGTCTACCCTGCAGTATGGGTTCTGGTTTTCATATATGCTCTCGGCGTCCAGACTTTTTATGTAAATCCAAACAAAGCTACAATAGAAAGACCCTACATAAAACACACGATAGAATATACTTCTCTCGCCTACAACATAGGCAATGTTGACGAAAAGAACTATTTACTTGACGGAAAAATTACTGCCGAATCGGTAAACAAAAATATATCCGACATAGAAAATCTTATAATAATTGATGAGCAAAATGCACACTCGCTCATCTCCAGCAATGAGCAGGAGGACAAATATTATATCTTCAGAGATGCCAACCTTGTTCCCACTGTCTCCGGTTCAGACACTTCGGCTGTCTTCTCATCGTCAAGAGAAGTCTTTATCCCAAAGGATGATAAAACTCTTAACGAATATAATAACCGCAAAATGCGCTTCACTCATGGGCTTGGCACAAAATCTGTCAATTCGACAACCGGTGCTTTGGTAGAGGACTCCTCTTTAGAGCCCAGAATTTACTTTGGCGAATCTGAAAAAGACCAGAAAAAAGACTATTTACTTGTCGGTTCTTCTATAGGTGAGTTTGACGGAAAAGAAAACCCCGACTACAAATATGAGGGTGACGCCGGTATAAAAATGAACTTTTTAAACAGGGTTCTTTATGCTTTTAAATATCTTGATCCATCAATACTGTTCTCGGGCAATATAACCGAAGATTCAAGAATTATTTTTAACAGAAACATCATTGAAAGAGCTGAAATTGCACTTCCCTTTTTAACCTTTGATGAAGACCCATACCTCATAAAACAAAAGGACAGATATTTGTGGGTTCTGGACGGCTATACAACAACAAACGATTATCCTTATTCTGTAAGACTCTATGACCTGGACGATGAATATGGAACAAACTACGTCCGCAACTCGGTAAAAGTTACAGTTGATGCATATTCCGGTCAGGTGGTTGCTTATATCATCGATTGGGACGACCCGATAATCCAGACCTACAACAAGGTATATCCCGGCATTTTTGAATCCACCCTGCCCAAAGAGCTTTCTGCCCATATAAAATATCCTAAAACTCTGTTTAAAATGCAGACAGATGTTTATAAAACATTCCATGACACAAACCCTGTCAGCTTTTATACAAAGGATAATGCACTTGAGTATGCAATGACCAAAACAGGCGAAAAATCTCAGGTTTCTGCAATCAAACCCCACTATCAGACAGTTCGCCACACAAAAGACAAAAAAGAACTGATGCTTATGATGCCTTTTGCTTCAGCAAACAATTCTGAAAGACTTGTTTCTGTATTAGCAGCCTCCTGTGATGTTGAAAATTACGGCAACCTCACGCTTTATAAATTTCCAACACGAACAGAAGTTTTCGGCACTATGCACATAGAAAATAAAATAGAGTCAAATCCAAATGTCCTGGCAGAAATTGAGAAATTAAAATCCGAGGGAAATTCGGTAATTTTCGGTCAGCTCACTCCTGTTCCGATTATGGAAACAGTTGTTTATATAAAACCTGTTTATATCCGTTCCTCCTCATACAATCTTGCTCGTGTTATTGTTGCATACGGCGAAAATATAACAATTGATTCCACCCTTTCGGGCGCATTTAAAAAGCTTACTCTTCTAAGTTCGGCATCGGGCTACAAATCCCTGAAAGACGAGCCGCAGTCGGCTCTTTTAACCGAGCCTGCCGAATATGAAGCTTTAGTATTGTCCGCTCTGGAAAAATACGACGAAGCAAAACAGTTTTCCACCGAGGGAGACTGGGTGAACTACGGAAAAACAATGGATGAGTTTGAAGATATTTTCGACCAAATCCGTTATTACATCACATACCCTGATGACCAAAATGAATAAATCTTTTTTTAAAAAACTATTGA
>JAZSKF010000022.1:0-2212 GCA_045534715.1 Clostridia bacterium
GGAAAAAGAGGCACAGGCAAAGAAAAAGGAACTGCTTGTTGAAGCAAAAGAAGAAATTCAGAGAAACCGTATCGAAACGGAAAAAGAGCTTAAAGAAGCTCGCGGCGAAATTTTGAGAAAAGAAAAAAGAATTGCTCAAAAAGAAGAAACTCTTGACAGAAAAGTTGCTTCTATTGAAAAAAAGGAAGAGCAGCTGACGCAGAAAGACAAGGAGCTTGATGTTGTCAGAGATAAGCTTGAAGAAGCACACAATAAGCAACTTGATATGCTGGAAAAAATTTCGGGATTTACAAAAGAAGAGGCTAAAAACTATCTCATAAAAGATATTGAAAGTGAAGCCAGACACGAAGCAGCAATGCTTGTTAAGGAAATTGAAGACAAAGCAAGAGAAGACGCAGAGAAAAAAGCTCGTGAAATTGTTGGTCTTGCCATCCAGAGATGTGCTGCCGACCATGCGGCTGAGATAACTGTGTCAGTTGTTGCACTTCCAAATGATGAAATGAAGGGCCGTATTATCGGTCGTGAGGGAAGAAACATAAGAACCATTGAAACTCTCACCGGTATTGACCTTATAATTGACGACACTCCTGAAGCTGTTATTCTTTCCGGTTTTGACCCAATTCGCCGTGAAATCGCAAGAATCACTCTTGAAAGACTTATTCACGACGGAAGAATTCATCCGGCAAGAATTGAAGAAATGGTTGAAAAAGCCCGCAAAGAAGTTGAAAACACAATTAAACAAGAGGGCGAAAGAGCCACTTTCGAAACAGGAGTTCACGGTCTTCATCCGGAACTTATCAAACTTCTCGGCAAACTCAAATATAGGACAAGTTACGGACAAAATGTGCTTATGCACAGTATAGAGGTTGCTCATCTCTCCGGAATTATGGCGGCTGAAATGGGCGTTGATGTTGTTGTTGCTAAAAGAGCCGGTCTGCTCCACGATATTGGTAAGTCTATTGACCACGAAGTAGAAGGTTCGCATGTTGATATTGGTGCAAATGTCGCAAGAAAATACAAGGAAAGTGATGAAATAATTCATGCAATTATGGCTCATCACGGAGATGTTGATGCAGACACCATCACAGCGTGCATAGTACAGGCTGCCGACGCTGTTTCGGCGGCAAGACCCGGAGCAAGAAGAGAAAACATTGAGACCTACATAAAGCGTCTTGAAAAGCTGGAAGAAATTGCTACAAGCTTTGAAGGTGTTGAACGTTCCTTTGCAATTCAGGCAGGACGTGAGGTCAGAATTATGGTTAAACCGGAAAATATCAGTGATGAATCTATGGTTCTTGTTGCGAAAGATATCGTTAAGAAAATAGAAGAAGAACTTGAATATCCCGGTCAGATTAAAGTTAATGTTATTCGTGAAGTAAGAGCAATAGAATATGCAAAATAATAATGGAGACTGCCTGTTTTCAGGCAGTCTTTTTTAGAAAGGCGGATATGATGAATATATTATGCATAGGTGATGTTGTCGGCAGAAGCGGAGTGGAAATGATTTCAAGCCAGCTGAAATATCTCAAACAGGACTATGATGCATCTTTTGTTATTGTCAACGGAGAAAATGCAGCAAATGGACTTGGGATTGACCGCTGGAGTGCAGACAGACTTTTGGATGCCGGAGCAGATGTTATAACTACCGGCAACCACGCATTTTCAAAAAAAGAAATATTCACGCTTTTTGATGAAAAATATCCTGTCATAAGACCGCTGAACTGCGACGAAACAAAGGGTAGCGGCTACATCATAAAAGAAAAAGAAGGCGTTAAAATTGCAGTAATAAATCTTTTGGGCAAGGTTTTTATGAAAAATGAAAATGCCCCTTTTTTAGTGACAAGAGAGCTTATTGACGGTTTGGATGCAGATATGGTTTTTGTTGACTTTCATGCAGAGGCGACAAGCGAAAAACTGGCACTCGGACACTATTTGAAGGATAGGACAACATGTGTGTTTGGGACTCATACTCATGTTCAAACCGCTGATGAACGTCTTATCGGGAACACTGCTTATATAACTGACGTTGGTATGACAGGGCCGACAAACTCTGTTCTCGGAGTGAAAACAGAGATTGCAGTGGGGAATTTTATTTCCGGCAAAAAAGAAAAATACGAGGTTGCGGTTGGAAACTGCAGACTTGATGGAATTGCTGTTTCGGCAGAAAAAGACGGCAGTGCAACCAAAATTACACGTTTTTCCGTAAAGTGAC
>JAZSKF010000140.1:0-7062 GCA_045534715.1 Clostridia bacterium
GCTTGCGGCCCGTCCGTCAGGAACAGAGCCCAAGATAAAATTTTATCTTGGGCTCTGTTCCTGACGGACGGGCCGCAAGCCACGTGTCATTTTCAAGCTCGTATATTAAAACATTTGATTTTATCATGTCAATCGGCTCTGTTTCCCCAGACCCTACAAATGTTTTTGTCTGAAGTAAAAAGTCTTTACGGCAAACAACATCAATTCCCGCAATGTTTGAGATTTGGTTGTTTCTTATATGAGCCATAATTTTCTTAATCTTTTCAGTACCCTCTATTCCTTCAAGAGAAATCTGCATAAGCCTTTCCCTGTAGGTGCCATATTTTTCGTAAATTTCCAAAAGTCCGTCATAAAGGCTCATGCCGCGCAGTCTGTACCACGCTGCCATTTCTGCGATAATCATTGCGGCAGAAACGGCGTCCTTGTCTCTGACAAAAGTCCCCAGCAAATAGCCGTAACTTTCTTCAAATCCGAAAATATATTGTTTGTCCCCTGTTTTTTCATATTCTTTAATTTTTTCGGCAAAGAATTTAAATCCTGTGTAAACATCAACAAGCTCCGCACCATATTCCCAGCATATTGCAGAAATCATCTTGGTGGAAACTATAGATTTCATTATGACTCCGTTTTTCGGAAGTTCTCCCAAAGCCTTTTTGTTCTGGAGGATATAGTCAGCAAGAAGTGCACCGACCATATTACCTGTGAGCGCTATATATTCACCTTTTTCGTCACGTACAGCAACACCGATTCTGTCGCTATCAGGGTCGGTACCGAATGCAAAGTCAATATCTTCCTTTTTTGCAAGTTCTATCGCCATAGAAAGTGCTTCTTTATGTTCCGGGTTTGGCGAGGAAACAGTAGGAAATCTTCCGTCCGGCTCTGCCTGCTCGGTAACAACATAAACATTTTTAAATCCTGACATTTCAAGAATTTTTCTGACCGGAATGTTGCCGCTGCCATGCAAAGGAGTGTAGACCATTTTAAATTCGTCGCTGACAATTCTCACTGCTTCGGGGTTTATTCTCATTGAAAGCACCGAGTCATAATAAGCATTGTCAAGATTTTCACCGAAAATCTCAATTAACCCTTTCCCGATACCTTCATCAACCGGGCATGTCTTAATTCCTCCTAGCATATCAATTTTTTCTATTTCCGCAAGCACCTTGTCGGCGTCTGCCGGATTAAGCTGACCGCCGTCTGCACCATAGACTTTATAGCCGTTATGTTCAGGCGGGTTATGGCTTGCTGTTATCATAATGCCTGCCGCTGCCGCAAAATGTCTTACACCAAAAGAGAGCATGGGTACGGGACGAAGTCTGTTTGACAAATAGCATTTTATGCCGTTTGCCGCAAGCACGCACGCAGCTTCGCTTGCAAATACGTCAGACATAATTCTTGAATCATAAGAAATAACGACACCTTTTTCCTGTTCGCCGGAAGCAAGAATAAAGTTTGCAAGCCCCTGGGTAACATGGCGGACAACATAAACATTCATTCTGTTTGTTCCTGCACCTAAAACTCCTCTTATTCCTGCTGTGCCAAATTCAAGACTTTTGTAAAATCTGTCTTCTATTTCCTGCTCGTTATCTGAAATTTCATTTAATTCCTGTTTTGTTTTTTCGTCTGTAAAAGGGCTGTTCAGCCATTTTAAATATTCGGTTTTAAAGTCTAACATAAACACTCTCCTTTTCGGTATTTATTATACTAAAAAGCCAAAACAAAGTCAATATTATTTGTGTCTGTTCTGAGCCTTTAGTCTCAGCGTATTATCAAGTATTCTCTTACGGATTCTAATGTTTTCGGGAGTAACTTCAAGAAGCTCATCTTCCGCCAGAAATTCAAGCGCTTCTTCAAGACTCATTTTCTTTGGCGGAACAAGTCTTAAAGCTTCATCACTGCCGGCTGCACGCATATTGGTTGCCTGTTTTTTCTTGCACACGTTAACGGCAATATCCTCCGGTTTTGGCGAAACACCAATTACCATTCCCTCATATACCGGAACACCTGGTCCTATAAATAATATTCCGCGACCCTGTGCATTATACAAGCCATAGGTGATGGACTCACCCGATTCAAACACAATAAGTGACCCTGTAAGTCTGCCTTGTATATCCCCTTTATATGGTTTATATCCATAAAAAATAGAATTAAGTATACCCTCTCCGCGCGTATCTGTCAAAAATTCGTTTCTGTAGCCAAACAGTCCGCGGCTTGGAATGATATATTCTATTCTCATCCTGCTACCCTGGGGAGACATCTGAACCATTTCGGCTTTACGCTGACCCATTTTTTCCATAACACTTCCCATGGATTCTTCCGGGACATCTATCACAATTTTTTCGAAAGGTTCCATAAGCTCGCCGTCAATTTCTTTCATAAGAACTTTTGGTGTGCTGACAGAAAATTCATACCCCTCACGTCGCATGGTTTCAATGAGAATGGAAAGATGCATTTCCCCTCTGCCAGAAACGTTGAAACTATCTGTAGTTTCTCCGTCTTCCACCCGTAAGGAAACGTCTTTTAGAAGCTCTCTGTAAAGTCTGTCGCCAAGCTGTCTTGAGGTGACAAATTTTCCTTCTCTTCCGGCAAAAGGACTGTCGTTTACCGAAAAGGTCATCTGAATTGTGGGCTCGCTTATTTTAACAAAAGGCAGTGGCTCAACCTTGTTCGGCGAAACAACCGTGTCACCAATAGTAATATCCTCTATTCCGGAAAAACATACAATATCTCCAACCATTGCCTGTGAAACCGGAACTCTGCTTAACCCATCTATCTGATACATTTTAACAATTCTTCCCTTATAGGGGTTTTTGCTGTTATAGTAGTCACAGACTGTAATTTCGTCGTTTTCGTGCAAAACGCCGCGTTCTATTCTGCCAATGGCAATTCTGCCCACATACTCGTTATAGTCGATGGAAGAAACCAGAAGCTGAAGCTCTCCCTTTTCATCCCCTGCAGGTGCCGGAATGTAGTTTTTGATTGTTTCAAAAAGCACTTCCATATTTTCCGACCGAACATTTGGGTCGGACATAGCTATCCCCTCTCTTGCCGAGCAATAAATAAACGGGCTGTCAAGCTGTTCGTCAGTTGCGTCAAGTTCCATCAAAAGTTCAAGTATTTCATCTTCAACCTCGCCAAGTCTGGAATCGGGACGGTCAATCTTGTTTATAACTATGATAATTCTGTGTCCAAGTTCAAGTGCTCTTTGAAGAACAAATCTTGTCTGCGGCATTGGGCCCTCTGCAGCGTCTACAAGAAGCAGAACACCATTAACCATTTTAAGTACACGTTCAACTTCTCCGCCAAAATCAGCATGTCCGGGAGTATCAATTATGTTAATTTTAATATCTCTGTAATGAACAGCTGTATTTTTTGCAAGAATAGTTATGCCTCTTTCTCTTTCAAGAGCATTGGAATCCATAACCCTGTCCTGCACAACCTGATTTTGTCTGTAAACTCCGCCCTGTTTTAAGAGCTCGTCAACAAGGGTTGTTTTACCATGGTCAACATGTGCAATAATAGCTATATTTCTTAAATCATTTCTAACCAAAACCAAAATTCCTCTTTTCTTTTGTTTTAACCTATATATTATATACTATTTTCGGTGAATAATCAATAGATTTAACAAAAATGTCCCTAAAAAAACAAAAACCGGGAAACGTTTCCCGGTTTTTCAACTTTTATCTGATGTAAAGAACGTCGGTCATATTCTGACAAACAGCCGTCACATTTGTGCCATTGATTCTGTACATATCATTTTTATCATCTTTTTTAACTATGAGATACGGCGTGCCGTCCTGAGCAAGCAGGCAACCTGTAAGCTTTTCTGCAACAAGAACACTTTCCTTTCCTGTGAAAAGACTCATTTTTGCAACAAGGCTATCTGCATCATAGTTGTGAATGTAGTAAACATTTTTGCCCTTGTCGGCTATTGTAACATAACCTAATACGTCTTCGGCAATTTTTGAGCTTGTTGCTGCTGCAACATCATACGAAAATAAAACAAGTTTTGTTGTATCCCCCGCCTCGTCAACGAGGTAATATATCTTGTTTTTGTTTTCATCATACTTGTAGTCCATTACATTTTCGGCAATTTCAACATAATCGCTCCACACACCGTTTTCAAGTGTTGTGTAAACAAGTTTTGATGGATTTGCAACAACCTGTTTTTCTTCCTCTTCTGTTTCTTCAACAGCTACAGGAACAAATGTTTTATAAAGCATAAATGTGTTGTTTTTAGCAAACATAGGTGTTGAAGAGAGAAACTCAAAGTCTTTGGGATTTTCAACTTTTTTAAGGTCACGAAGAAGTGAAATTGTGTTTTCCTTCATATATGCGATTGTTTCATTCTCTGCTCTGTCGGACGCATTGTGATAATAGTTGCTTCCATTAAGTTCATCAACCAGCAAAGCAACGGTAACTCCCTCTTCAAGAGCTATCTTTTCTCCGCCAAATTCGCGCAGATAAAGAGTTCCGGGAGCAACCCCCGTCTGGTCATCTTCAGCAGGTGCTTGTTTGTCAGCAATATAAACTACACCTTTGTGTTCTTTATTAAGAATAATAACTGTATCTGTAGTTGCGAAATTGTCATACAAAATTTCAGGTTCTTTGCCCTGTTCGCTGATAGCAAGTCCAAATGTTCTTTCAACTACAGGTTCAGGCATTTCCTGTCCTTCTTCCGCATCTTCGGGAAGTTCAGGCTGAACTACATTTTCCGAAGTAACCGCAAGATAAACAATTGTTTCTCCTTTGTCGCCACAATGGAAAACTGTTGCCGCATCGTCAAGAATTTTATCTCCATTTTCAAGATAAACACTACCAACGGCATTTTCACCTTCAATAGGCGCATACCATACAGTGTTTGTTTCTTCTACAAAACCATAGTTAGGCATTCCTGTAGGGAAAGTGCTGCTACCTATTTCAGCAACCGGTTTTGCTTTTTTCCCTTTAACTGTTTTGTAAAGCACGCCGTCTTCGCCGGCATAAAGAACAACATCACCTTTTGCGGAAATTACCATAGTGCCGGCCAAAAAGTCGTCGCCTATAACAGCACTTTTGCCGTTTTTCATATTCATTATGGTAAGGCCGCCCTCATCATCGAGGAAATATATATTGTTGTTTTTAATAATGAACTCTTTGCCGTCAGTAAAAGTTTCGTTTTCGCCAAGTTCTTTTATAAGAACAAGTTCTTTGTTACCCACTTTTGCATACACTTTTTCGTTGTTCTTTTTAGTAACAACGCTTATAGAAACATCATCGCTCTTTGCAGTTGTGTAAACAAGGTTGGAAGAAATAAAAAATGCACAAGCAGCAATCACTGCGATGGCAGCTGCTGCAACTACCCATACCCAGCCTTTAACTTTGGGTTTCTTTTCCAAAACTTCAGCATTTTCTTCCACATCAAAAACAATTTCTTCTACTACAGCAGCTTCCTCATTTTCTACCACGATTTCAGCGTCACATTCGGGACACTTAACTGCGCCGTCCGGAAGCTCTGCACCACATATTTTACAAACCATATTAAACCCTCCTTGAGTTTTTTGTTTATCAATTATGTATTTATAAATTATACACCAGCCGAAACTTTTTGTCAACATTAAAAAGACAGACTTATCTTTTTTCACACACATTTCACATTTGGTCGGCATATAATGTAATGAGCCCTAAATGATACATAAAATTTAAGGAGGTTATATTATGGGTGCAGAGAGAAATTGCTCTCAAAGAGATGTCAGGGATTCCGTTTGCATACAAACCGAAAAAGTATATGATATTTGCAAAGATAAAGAGTGTCTTGAAGATTTACGGGTGTATTTTTCCGAACAGGACCAACAGCTTGTAAATAGGGCAAGCTCGGTAAAATTCAGAAAAGCTGAAATTATCTGGGCAAGTTCGGATGTTGAACCCCTCCCCTTTAACAGAGGATATTTCAGCGTTGATATTTCATTCTATTTCAGGGTTATTCTTGAAGTTGGTGGATGTGTTGGCAAAGCCAACTATGTTGACGGCCTTGCAACCTACACAAAGAAGGTAATTCTTTTCGGTTCTGAAGGCAGCGCTTATGTATTCACATCAAACTATGTGCCAGGTGGCAGCGACACATTTGAACCAAGAAGAACCAATCTTCCTAAGGCAGTGGTTGAAACGGTTGTCTACACTTTAACTTTTTCGACATTATTTGCTTTTTTTGTATTGACACAACTTTGTGTAAATGATAAAATTATATATAGAAAAATATGTCGCTTTTTGTGACGGAACGGAGAACGCTATGAAAAAACTTGCTCTTTTACTTGTCCTGATTTTTGCTCTGTGCTGCAGCACTCATGTAGCTCTTGCTGCAGACATATCAGTTTTTGTCGATGGCGAAAAAGTGGACTTTGATGTTGAGCTCACTATTGTTGACAGCCGCACCATGGTTCCTGTCCGAAAGACTGCAGAAATTTTGGGAGCTGAAGTCACCTGGGACGACTCTATAAAAACCGCTACAGTATCACTTGGTGACAGAACTGTTAAAATGGCTCTCAACGACCCCAACCTCTATATAAACGATATAAGAATATCTATGGATACCTCTGCAATAATTTTAGACAGCCGAATTCTTATACCCATACGATATCTTGCAGAAGCACTTGACGGAACTGTTATGTGGGATGCTTCTTCACGCTCTGTCGAAATCATAACTAATCGTCATTATGTTACTATAGACAATATGAAAATAACTATGGGCGACCCCATTTCGTCCGTTGTCCGCCTGTTTGGCGAAGCGGACAGAATTGACCAGGGTGTTGACCGTTTTGACTGGCATGTTTACAACAGTAATCCCTCACGTTTTCTTATGATTGGAGTTCTTGATTCAAGAGTAATCAGTATTTATACTGCTTTTTCTGACTTTTTACTTGACGGACAAGACCCCGACCTTGTAAGCGACTCATCTAAGGAATATACAATGTTCTACGACCACGCAGACGGCAGTGCTTACGGCGTGTGGGTTGGTTCAAAATACAGTAATCCTGACATCTTAAAACAAAATTTTGCAAAAGCATCTCAGTTTGTTGAGCTTCA
>JAZSKF010000142.1:0-3475 GCA_045534715.1 Clostridia bacterium
AGTGGTTTTAACACAGTTTAGTGCTAAAATTATGATTTTTAGGCGAATAATCCCTAAGGCTAACCGTCGTGTGGCAGGGAATTTTCATTTATTATATTTTATCAAGTGCTTGTTTTATATCTTCAATAAGGTCAAGGCTGTTTTCAAGTCCGCAAGAAAAACGAACCAAATCGGGTGAAACTCCTGCCGCTTCAAGCTCTGCATCGTTCATCTGTCTGTGTGTTGCACTTGCAGGATGTAAACAACATGTTCTTGCGTCAGCAACATGTGTTTCTATTGCAGCAATTTTAAGCTCTTTCATAAAAGCTTCCGCTTTTTTTCTTCCGCCTTTCACGCCAAAGCTTACCACGCCGCAGCTACCGTTTGGCAGATATTTCTGCGCCAGGTCATAATATTTGTCACCTTTAAGTCCCGGATATGTAACCCAGGAAATTCTTGGGTCTTGTTCAAGAAATTCCGCAACTGCCTGTGCATTTTCACAATGGCGCTTCATCCTTACATGCAGACTTTCCAGACCAAGATTTAATATAAAGGCATTTTGCGGAGCCTGGATTGAACCAAAGTCTCTCATAAGCTGAGCTGTTGCCTTTGTGATAAATGCACCCTCTTTGCCGAATTTTTCAGCATAGGTTATGCCGTGATAACTGTCATCGGGAGTGCAAAGCCCGGGGAATTTGTCGGCATGTGCCATCCAGTCAAATTTTCCGGAGTCTACAATACAACCGCCTACTGCCGCACCGTGACCGTCCATATATTTTGTTGTGGAATGGGTAACAATATCTGCGCCCCATTCAAACGGTCTGCAGTTAACCGGCGTTGCAAACGTGTTGTCTATTATAAGAGGC
This sequence comes from Clostridia bacterium, assembly GCA_045534715.1. GTDB lineage: Bacteria > Bacillota > Clostridia > RUG12999 > RUG12999 > RGIG7450. The sequence goes on from JAZSKF010000142.1 coordinate 846, forward strand.
ACTCCGTGAGCGTGAGCCGCATTTGCAAATTTTTCTATATCAAGAACTGTAAGTGCCGGGTTTGCAATTGTTTCTCCGAAAACCGCTTTTGTGTTGGGACGGAACGCTGCGTCAAGCTCTTCTTTAGTGCAGTCAGGAGAAATGAATGTGAATTCTATTCCCATTTTCTTCATTGTAACTGCAAAAAGGTTGTATGTTCCCCCATACAAAGCTGAAGATGCAACAATATGGTCCCCGCAGGATGCAATGTTGAACACTGCATAAAAAGACGCTGCCTGACCGGAAGATGTCAGCATTGCTGCACTGCCACCCTCAAGCTCGCATATTTTTGCAGCAACATAATCGTTTGTAGGATTTTGCAAACGTGTGTAAAAATAGCCGCTTGCTTCAAGGTCGAAAAGTTTGCCCATATCCTCGCTTGTATCATATTTAAATGTTGTACTCTGATATATTGGAATTTCTCGGGGTTCGCCGTTTCCCGGACGGTATCCGCCCTGAACGCACCTTGTTTCTATTCTTTTATTTTTCATAACAATCACTCCCTGTGTCTGCGATTTTCATTTAAAGTCGCGTCCCAGACGCATTGCACAAAGGTTTACGTCCAGCATATCACTATGTTTTGCCGAGATAACCTTTTTAAGTGCAGCGATTATTTCTTCGTCAGAGTTAAACTCTCCGTTTTCATAAAGAACTTTGCCCATAATAATCATATTGGCAAGAGTTGGAAATTTGTTATCCGACGCAAGTTTTGTTGCAGGGATATAATGTACTGTGACATCCTCCCTTTTAACTTTTCTTTCTATCAGAGTGGAATCTACATATATTGTTCCGCCCTCTGCAACACTGTCTTCATATTTGTCAAGTGATGGCAGATTCATAGCAATTAAAACGTCCGGTTTTGAAACTATCGGAGAACCCACCTGCTCCCCGCTTGTGATAACACTGCAGCTTGCTGTTCCGCCGCGCATTTCGGGACCGTAAGAAGGAAGCCAGCTGACGTTTTGTCCTGCAGTCAGCGCCTTGTAAGCAAGAAATTTCCCTGCAAAAAGTATGCCCTGTCCGCCAAATCCTGCAATTAAATACTGTTTTGTGCTCAACCTCGTTACCCCCCCTTACTCTGCCGACCTGTCCTTATATACCCCAAGCGGATAATAAGGAATCATTTTTTCGTCTATCCATTCAAGTGCCTTTTTAGGAGTCATACCTTAGTTTGTGGGGCAACTTGAAATTACTTCAACAAGAGAAAAACCTTTGCCGTTGATTTGGTTTTCAAATGCTTTTTTTATTGCTTTTTTCGCTTTATTAACATTTTTAACGTTGTTAACGGCAACACGCTCTAAATATTCGGGTCCGTCAAGCTGGGACAGCATTTCACAAATCTTAATTGGATATCCGCAGGCGTTAACATCACGTCCGTAGGGCGATGTCTGTGTAACCTGACCGGGAAGAGATGTTGGTGCCATCTGTCCGCCTGTCATACCATAAATTGCATTGTTTATGAAAATAACAGTTATATTCTCATTTCTGGCTGCTGAATGCACAGTTTCCGCCATACCGATAGACGCAAGGTCGCCGTCTCCCTGATATGTAAACACAATATTGTTTGCATCAGAACGTTTAACTCCTGTTGCAACAGCCGGTGCACGTCCGTGTGCCGCTTCTATCATATCACAATTAAAATAGTCGTATGCCATAACAGAACATCCAACCGGCGCAACACCTATTGTTCTGCCTTCAATTCCAAGCTCGTCAATTGCTTCTGCGACAAGTCTGTGAACAATGCCGTGTGTACAGCCGGGACAGTAGTGCAATGGCACATCTGCAAGTGCTTTGGGTTTATCAAATACTACCATTACTTGTCACCTCCGTTTTTTGCTGCTTCCATAATGGACTCAAACACCTGTTCGGGAGTGGGTATCATACCGCCCACTCTGTTACAAAGAGTAACAGGAGCTTTGCACTCTGTTGCAAGCTTGATATCGTCTATCATCTGGCCCATTGAAAGTTCAACCGATATAAATGATTTAACCTTGTCTGCCGCCTGTTTAAAAGGCTTTTCAGGGAAAGGCCAAAGAGTTATGGGACGAATCATACCAACTTTTATTCCCTGTTTTCTTGCTTCGCTAACAGCATTTTTGGACACTCTTGCTGCGATACCGAAAGCAACAACACAGATTTCTGCATCCTCCATCAGATACTCTTCGAACATTGCTTCATTTTCTTTTACTTTTTCATATCTTTCAAATCTTTCAAAGTTAGTACGTTCCAGCTCTTCAGGTTTGAGATATAAAGAATTTATTATGTTGTGTTCTCTTTTCATATCCGTTCCCGTAACCGCCCACGGTTTTTCGGGAGAGGGTTTAACATCAAAATCCAGCGAAACCGGTTCCATCATTTGTTCCATTGTTCCGTCTGCAAGAATCATAGATGTCATACGATATTTGTCTGCAAGTTCAAACCCTTTAACTGTCAGCTCTGCCATTTCCTGAACAGAACTCGGAGCCAGAACTATCATATGAAAGTCGCCATGTGCTCCGCCTTTTGTAGCCTGGAAATAGTCGGACTGAGAGGGCTGAATTTCACCAAGACCGGGACAGCCTCTCTGAACATTTATAACAAGTGCAGGAAGG
>JAZSKF010000042.1:0-2740 GCA_045534715.1 Clostridia bacterium
TCCGACTTGCTCTATAACGCAATGGACGCTGCTGTAAAGGCAGGCAAGGAGATCAATGCAGATACCTCTGCTTCCGATCTTTGCGAGATACTCAAGGAGCAGTTCAACGGCGGCTTCACCTATTCGGGTGCTACCGGCGAAAACATCACGTGGCAAGCAAGCGGCTACGTTGATAAAGCGGCTGTCGCATACACCGTCAAGGAAAAGAACGCTTGATCTAAGCGTTTAATTAAATAACGTACATTTTGCTGACGCGCTACCCGTGTCAGCAATTTGTCATAAATTACATATTTTAAGGTAAACTTATGAACTTTTTAACAGCTATCCTTAACGGATTGAGCGCGGGCGGTACGTACAAGATGCTTGGGGCCTGTTACATCTGCAGTTATGAAGGGGAGATTGATGTTTGTTGATGTAACGCCCGAAAGCTCGATTTTTGCTTTTTCAGCAGCTTCTTTAAGACGCTGCATAGCACTTTTGTCGTTTGTTAAGTCTATGCCCGAATCTTTTTTGAATTCAGCTGCAATCCACTGCATAATACGTTCGTCAAAATCGTCGCCACCAAGCTTGTTGTTACCGCTTGTAGCAAGTACTTCAAAAATACCATCGCCAATTTCAAGAATGGAAACGTCGAAAGTACCGCCGCCAAGGTCGTAAACCATAATTTTCTGGTCGGTGTCTTTGTCCATACCGTAAGCGAGGGCTGCTGCAGTAGGTTCGTTTATAATTCTTAAAACTTCAAGACCTGCAATTTTGCCGGCGTCTTTTGTTGCCTGACGCTGAGAGTCGCTGAAATAAGCGGGAACAGTGATAACTGCCTGAGTAACTGTTTCACCAAGGTAGGCTTCCGCATCTGCTTTAAGCTTCTGAAGAATCATAGCAGAAATTTCCTGAGGTGAAAAAGATTTGTCATCAATATTCACTTTTTTGTCGCTGCCCATATCTCTTTTAATGGAAATAACAGTTCTGTCCGGATTTGTAACTGCCTGTCTTTTAGCAACCTGACCAACAAGACGTTCGCCGGTTTTGCTGAAAGCAACTACAGAGGGAGTTGTTCTTGCGCCCTCTGCGTTAGCTATAACGACGGGTTCTCCGCCTTCCATTACTGCTACACATGAATTTGTTGTTCCAAGGTCAATACCTATAATTTTTCCCATGATGTTTTCCTCCATAATATATAATTGATTAGTTTGCTACTTTTACCATACTATGACGTATGATTTTGTTTTTATATTTATAACCTGCCATAAGCTCTTCAACAATGATGTTGTCTTCCAGACTTTCGTCATCAATATGCATAACTGCATTGTGAAGATTGGGATCAAACTGCGTTCCCTCAGCAGGTATTTTTTCAATACCGATATTTGCAAAAGCTTCGTCAAACTGACGTGCAATAAGCATAAAACCCTGTTTTGCGGGGTTATCTTCTTCTGCTTCAAGAGCTGCTATAGCACGGGACAAATTGTCCATAGCGGGAAGAAGATGAGACACCGCATCGCTGACGCTTGTTTCTGCTATAACTTCACGTTCTTTTATTGTACGTTTTCTGAAATTGTCATACTCGGCAGCCATTCTCATAAGCTTATCTTCATATTCAGCTTTTATTTCTTCTGCCGACGGCTGCGCAGTTTCCTGCACAACTTCTTCTGCGTGAGTTTCTTCCACAGAAATGTTTTCGCTTTCCTGTTTACTCATCATTTAAATTCCTTTCGGGGTTATTTAAAGTATTATTTAATTCACTTTTTAAATATTCCAGCATGGAAACGGCTTTGGAATAGTCCATTCGAGTGGGGCCGACCAAAGCAATTCTGCCGCTTTTGCCGCTGATATTATAACTCAGCACCGCCATGGAACAATCGCTGAACTCTTCAAACGGATTTTCATGACCGATAAGAACGCTGATGTCGTTGTCTTCCAGCGGGATTGTTGCAAGAGACTGCATATTTTCTTTATTATGAATAAAATTAAGCAATTTCTTTGCTTTTTCAACATTGGCATACTCGGGGAAGTTTAAAAGGTTAACAGAACCGTTAACGGTAACGTCCCTTCCGCCGGTGCCTATCGCCTCGCAAATAAACTCCATAACAGAATCTATAAGCAATTTGTTCTCGGGAAAGAGAAGTTTAATTGCGCTGATAAGCTCAAGCGAAATGTCAGCTGCGGAAAGACCGTTTAAATATGTGCTGAGAGTTTTGGTAAGCTTCACGGCAATCTGTTCAGTCATATCGCTTGTGTTTATAAGACGGTTTTTTATGGACCCGTCTTTTGCAATAACAAGTGCAACAACACGATAGCTGTTTATAAAAAGTATTTGCACAGAATCAATAAGCGGTTTTTCGGAAGAAGTTGTAACCGAAAGAGCAGCATAGTTTGAAATGTGCGCCAGCACGGAAGAAAGCTCCGACATAATTGAGTTAGCTTCCTGCATTTTGTTAATCATTGCTTCTCTCATGGAAAGCATTTCGCTTATTGTAAGCTTATATTTTCCAAGCATACTGTCAACAAAAACCCTGTACCCCAGATCGGAGGGGATACGACCGGCTGAAGCGTGGGGCTGGTATAAATAGCCCATTTCCTCAAGGTCTGCCATCTCGTTTCTTATGGTGGCCGAGCTTAAACTCTGTATGTGATTTTTGGATATTGTGCGGGAACCCACCGGCTCTGCAGTTTCGATATAATCTTTAATAACTGCCTGAAGAATTTGTTTTTTGCGTTCGCCAAGTTCCATATTTAAACCACC
>JAZSKF010000061.1:0-6296 GCA_045534715.1 Clostridia bacterium
CTTCACTGCTGATATGGAACAACGTCTTGACCAGGTGGAAGATGGCGAAATAAACTGGGTAGATATTGTAAAACATTTTTATGCAGACTTTGAAAAAACTCTTAAAAAAGCTGAAAAAGATATGGATTATGTAAAAATTCAGCCTGAGGAAACAGATGTTTTGTGTGAAAAATGTGGCAGAAAAATGGTTATCCGTGAAAGCAAGTTTGGTAAATTTCTTGCTTGTCCCGGCTATCCTGCCTGCAAAAATACAAAGTCTATCACCGTTGAAATTGGCGTTAAATGTCCAAAATGCGGTGGTGAAATAATTGAACTTAAATCCCAGAAAGGCGCAAAATATTTTGGTTGCAAAAATCACCCCTCCTGCGACTTTATTTCATGGGATAAACCTACAAACGACGTTTGTCCCGAATGTGGCAAAATGATTCTTTTAAAGAGCATTAACAGACACATAACAAAAACAAAAACCTGTATTGATCCGAAATGCAGTTATAATAAAAAAGAAAAGAAGAAAGAATCAAAGAAAAATGAAAAATAAGGCAATAGTAATTGGCGCAGGGCTTGCAGGATGTGAAGCTGCCTGGCAGCTTGCCAATCGGGATGTTTGTGTCACTTTATATGAAATGAAACCTGCGAAATACTTCCCTGCCCACCTTTATGAAGGGTTTGCGGAGCTTGTATGCAGCAATTCACTCCGGGCTGACAGACTTGAAAACGCCGTTGGCCTGATAAAAGAAGAACTGCGACGCATGGGCAGTCTTATTATGGAATGTGCAGACAAAACCCGTGTGCCTGCGGGTGGTGCTCTTGCTGTGGACAGAACCCTTTTTTCAAACCTTGTAACAGAAAAGATTATATCCCACCCCAATATAACTGTTGTATCTAAGGAAATAACATCTATTCCCGACGAAAATGTTATCATTGCGACAGGTCCGCTTACAACCGATGTTTTGTTTGAAGAAATAAAGAAACTGACATCTGAAGAAAATTTATATTTTTATGATGCGGCGGCACCTATTGTAACATTGGACTCAGTAGATTTTTCATCCGCCTACCGCGCATCAAGATATGGAAAAGGCGACGATGATTATATAAACTGTCCAATGACCGAGGAAGAATATAAAACTTTCTATCAGGCGCTCATTTCTGCAGAATGTACCGATATAAAAGAAATGGACAAAGCGGTGGTTTTTGAAGGCTGTATGCCTGTTGAAACAATGGCGTCCCGCGGGGAAAGCACTCTGCTCTTCGGTCCCTTAAAACCGGTTGGTCTTCCCGACCCCAAAACCAGGAAAGAGCCCTATGCCGTTGTGCAGCTCAGGCAAGACAATAAAAATGGTACTTTGTTTAATATGGTAGGTTTCCAGACCCATCTTAAATGGGGCGAACAGAAACGTGTTTTCGGTCTTATTCCCGCTCTTAAAAACGCCGAGTTCGTAAGATACGGAGTTATGCACAGAAACACTTTTATAAATTCACCAAAACTTCTTGATGACACATATAACTTAAAATCAAACCCTAAAATATATTTTGCAGGGCAAATCACTGGTGTTGAGGGGTATATTGAATCGGCTTCGTCCGGTTTTGTTGCCGGTGTTAATCTGGCCGCAAAACTAAATGGAGAAAATCCTGTTATCTTTCCTGATACAACTGCGACAGGTGCACTTTCAAAATATGTTTCAGGAGGAAATATTGCAAATTTCCAGCCTATGAATGTAAATTTTGGTATTATGGCACCGCTTGGAAAAAAGGTTCGTAAAAAACAAGAAAAAAATCTTTTAATTGCCGAGCGCGCTCTTGATGAAATATCTACGTTGTTAAAGGATAATCAAATATTAAACAGAAAATAATAACTTTTGAAAGGCAGTGATATTTTATGGCAATTGAAATTACAAATCAAAACTTTGAAGAGATTGTTTTAAAAAATGAAAAACCTGTTCTGGTTGATTTCTGGGCAAGCTGGTGTGGACCTTGCAGAATGCTTTCCCCTATTATTGATGAATTTTCGAATGAAACGCAGGACGTTGTAGTTGGAAAAATAAACGTTGACAACGAAGAGCTTCTTGCAGCAAAATTTGGAATTGCAACAATCCCAACACTCATTCTGTTTAAAGACGGACAGCCTGTTAAAAAGTCTTCCGGTCTCATTTCAAAATCTCAGCTTATTGAATTTATTCAAATCTAACACAAAATGTGCACAAACAAAAAAAGTTTGTGCACATTTTTTTACTTAAATTTCTTAGTTATAACTTTTCTTGTGCAGGAATAAACATTATAATATAAAACCCTGTTTAAGAGAGGTTGAGTCTTATGATTTTTGTACTTAAAAAAAAGAAACTGCTTACATACGCTGTCGCATTTATGTTAGTTGCTTTCTCAGCTACAATAATTACCCAGAACACTGCTTCGGTTTCTGCTCTGCCAAGTTCAAACCATGTTGTAATTATTGATGCAGGCCACGGCGGACCGGACGGCGGAGCTTCCGGCCCGGACGGAACAACCGAAAAGGACCTTAATCTTGAAATTGCACTTGAACTTCAAAATATGTTGCAACAATCAGGGTGTACGGTCTTCCTGACAAGAAGCGACGACCGCTCTCTCAGTACTGTCGAAGATGAAATTAACAAGATGAGAAAAAATGCCGATTTAAGCAATCGTAAAAAAATCACTGATGAACTTAAAGTTGAAGCTTTTATCAGCATCCACATGAATACTTTTCAGGACAGTAAGTATTTTGGAACACAAACCTTCTATTCGTCTTCCCCGGCAGATTCAAAAACGTTGGCAGACCTAATTCAGGAAGAAATACGAATAATCGATCCTCAAAACACTCGCGAAACAAAAAACGGCAGTGGCAGTATTTTTATTTTAAACGATGTTTCCATACCATCGGTTGTTGTTGAATGTGGTTTTCTGTCAAACGAAATGGACCTTGCTCGGCTGAAAACTCCGGAATATCGAACCAAGCTTGCTGGCGCCATATATAACGGCATAACCCGGTTCTATTCCATGAACTGACGAGGTGGATAATGGGAAAACAAATTTATATTTTAAATTCAGACAAGGATATTTCGGGCGTAATAAAGGTAACTGTCTTAAATAAAAAAACAAAAATCGTTTATTCTTTTAAAAACGTAAGCACCGACGGGTCTTTGTCTTTATATTATTTTTCAAACGATAAGCTCTACCCGCTTGGACAGATACAAAAAAAAGAGGGATATTTCGAAAAAGAAAATTTGATTGATTGTTCTTCTTTTGCTGTACTATCTTCACACGACAAACAAATTTTTGCATGGAGTGGCAATGAAAATACAAAACAAGAAATTGCACAATTGCTGAATCCCGAAACAGACACTATTAAAGATGAAATAAATCCATTTACGCCTGACGGTTTTTTCGGTGGCGGTTTCAGCTGGACTCGTATAAGAGGGAACTTTATTACACAAAACTATTCCATAATACATCACATAATAGGAAACAACACAGTATATGATTCAATCAACAAAGCAGGCTACTACTATGTTGGTGTCAAGGAGGAGAAAGACATACTTTTCATTGCAATTATGATTCCAAAGAAAACAAACGCTGACAATCCCTTTAAGGACGTTGGCGCGGACTCGTACGAAATTATGGACGATAAAACCATTTACAGTGCTGTGTGTGTTGGGATTGACAGCAGTGGAGAATTTTTTTGCAGCTACTGAAAAAGGACTATCATGGTCCTTTTTTTGTCAAATAATTACATATATTTATTTTACAATTTCATTACATTTTGTGAAAATTGTAAAATAATCTTGCATTGAGAATTTTTTTATGTTATCATTTTAAGTAGGTAAAAGATAAAATTTTTGCGCAAAAGGCGCAGATGGAGGTCCATAGGAAAAAGTCAATTTTATCAATTGTTCTTGTTCTTGCGGTTCTGCTCTCGCAAATAAGCGTTTTTGCTTTCAGCGACATGAACGAAGAACGTTTAAGTTGGGCAAAAACAGCCGTTGATGAAATGTCAGCTTCAGGCATAATCAAAGGCTACGAAGATGGTTCTTTCAGGCCGGATAACGCCGTTACAAAACAGGAAACTCTTGTTCTTATTTCCAGAATTTTAGGTTTTAACGAAGCTTCTTCCGATAAATATGTCGAAATTGCATCAGAAATTTATCAGGGTACACTTTCTTCTTATTCTACACCATATAAAGATGAAATCAGCTATTTGTTATACAAAGGTGTTCTCAACTATGACGACCTTGTAGTGTACGCAGCAGATTCCGAAGCTGCACAACCCCTTAAAAGATATGAAGCTGCCGTTCTTTTAACAAAGATTTTTGAAACAGATCTTGAATCTGTTAAAAAAGAAGAAATTACTATTGAATTCAGCGACCTTTCTGATATTCCGGTTGCAGCAAAACCTTTTGTAAACTATGTTTGCAACAAGGGTCTCATGAATGGTATGGGAGATGGACTCTTCCTTCCTAATGGAAAACTTACCCGTGCAATGATTGCAACTCTTCTTTACAGAGTTATTCCTATGATAGATTATAGCTATGTTGAAGGAAGCATGCTTCTGTTTAATGAAGACGATGATACAATAAGACTGGGCGGAGATGGCGAAGAAACTGTTTCCTACAAAATTCCCTCTTCCGCTATCATTATGGTTGATGGTGTCGCTGCAAAAGCTGCCGACATCTCTGCTGGTTCAAAGGTTCGCCTCACATTAAGCGGCAATAAAGTTGTTTTTGTTGACAGTGTATCTTCTGCTTTTGAAAATACAATTACAGGCATTTACAATGGTTACGAAACTTATGAAGATGCAACCTCAATTATTGTAAAAGACGCTAAAACAGAAGAATCGAAAAAATATGTTATTAGTTCTTCTATTACTGTTATAAAAAATGGTAAAAAAAGTTCAATTACCGACCTTGTAAAATCAGATTTTGTTTCTGTAAGCATCAAAGCTGGAAAAGTAATTCACATCGAGGCAGAAAACAAAACTACTACAGTTTCGGGCACAATTGAATCAATTGAATTTGAACCAGTATTTGCTATTTATATCAACAATAAGGATGTAGTTCTTTCTTATGACTGCACAGACGACGTTGTTGTCAGAAGAAATTCTAAGCTCGTAGAGCTTTCCGACCTTGCTGAAGGAGACAAAGTAAATGTTACTCTCACCTACGGTCTCATTTCTTCAATAACAGCAACAAGCACTGTTAAAAATGTTTTGGGCGTGATTTCTGAAATTGTAATTTCAAATACACCGTCAATTACATTATCAGCAGATGGCGAAAAAGTTTCTTTTTCGGTTTCTCGTTCTGCCGTTATTACTTCAGACATCGGCAAAACAATATACGACTTAAGACTTGGCGACACTGTTGATGCTAAAGTTGAAGGTTCAACAATAACATCTCTCAAAGTTACAGCGATTGCAGCTTCTGACTCTACAGTTTCCGGCACAGTTGAATATATCAACACTTCTTACGGATATATTAAACTTGCTGAAAGCGAAGCACTTATTTTCACAAAAGGTGCTAAAGTTCAGGACAAGTCAGGACATTCACTTTTAATTAAAAACATCAAAGCCGGCGACACTGTTACAGTATTTGGTACAAACACCTCTGCAGCAATTGAAGCTTCGCTTATAATTGTTAATAAGTAAAAAAAACAGCTTATGTAAAAAGGGCAGCCACTGGCTGCCCTTATTTTATTTTAAACATTATTACCCCAGCAATCATAAGTCCAAGACCAATAAATTTTTTCAGCCCAAAAACTATTTTTTCACTACCGAGAATTCCAAAAGCATCTATTACTGCCGCAACAGTAAGCTGGGAAATAAGTATTATTGAAATTGCAATTGTTGGCGACAGATTGCCTATTCCAAGCATAACAGAAACGGTTATAACAATTGCAAGAACTCCTCCCAAAAGATAGAGCTTGTCTGCCTGAAAAATCCCTTTTAAATCCCCTTTGCCCATTATAAGCAGAAGCACAACCGACAAAAGAAATGCAATAAGCTGAACAAAAGCATTTGCCTCGTAAATACCTGTTTTTTCTCCAAGTCTTGTGTTCATTACACCTTGAAAGCTCATTGCGGCTCCGGCTATTATACTAAAAATTACACCTATCATTTGTTTTCACCTCAATCTTATTATTCTCATTTTTTTGGCAGATAAACCAAATAACTTGACTTTTCCCTATTTACGTTATATAATCCTCTTGAGGTAGATAGTATGAATAAAATCTTTTCCAGAACAAAACTTCTTATAGGCGAAGAAAAATTTAAAAAACTTCAGAGCAAAAACGTT